>JAJPZF010000153.1 GCA_021204545.1 Prevotellaceae bacterium | reverse complement strand
TCATTATATAGTTTGTTTAGCGTTAGGTGTTGCAAAGGTATGCCGATTTCCATACTTTTGCAAAGGAAACCAGCCCTACATGTCGCTCAACACTGACAAAGACCTTAAGAAGTACTACTCCATAGGCGAGGTCGCCAGGCGCTTCGGGGTGGCGGAGTCGCTGCTTCGCTACTGGGAGCGGCAGTTCCCCACCATCAAGCCCCGCAGGGCGGGCAGAGGCGTGCGGCAGTACACCGCTGAAGACATCGAGGAGATAGGGCTTATATACAATATGGTAAAGGTACGTGGGATGAAGATAGCGGCCGCCCAGAAGAGCCTACTGAAGGGAAGGCGCAAGGCGAGACGCACGAAGGACCTCTACACCCGCCTGCTCGAGATAAGGGCTGAGCTTGTCAGCATACGTAAGGAGCTGGACGACGCCCCCGTATAGCATAATCCCGTAATCATCACTACAGGCCTTCCGCGAAAGAGGTCTACACCCCTTTCACCGAAGAGGTCTACACCTCTTTTGGCATAGAGGTCTACACCCCTTTTGCGGTCACTTGCTGACAGGAATCGCGAGCGTCGCCACAGGCAGACCCTTCGCCTTTGCTGTGAGGGTCAACTGCCCCGCCTCACGGGTGGACTGCACGATGGCAGTGAGCTGCCCGCGGAAGGCACTGTGGCGCGGCTCGTGGAACAGCTCGAGGCAGGTGGGGTCGCCATTAGCCGCGGCTCGGAACGTCCCATTGCCCGTGACCTTGAACTCTACCAGGTCGTCAGTCCAAGGACAAAGCGTGCCGTCCTTGTCCACCACGCTTACCGTGACGTAAGCCAAGTCCCGCTCGTCCGCCTCAAGCCCACTGCAGTCAGTGGTGAGCAGCAAGTGATGGGGCTTCCCCGCGGTACGAATGGTCTCCTCGCCCACCTGCCTGCCCTCATCGTCGTAAGCCACTGCCCTCAGCTCCCCCGGCTCGTATACGACGTTCTCCCAGATGAGCCTATAGCGGCGCTGAAGCCACAGAGGGTCTGTCTCCCGCAGGGCTTCGCTCTCCTCCTTGGTTAGCTTACGCTGAACGCCCTGGGAGACACCATTGACGAAGAGCTCCGCCTGTGGGGCGTTCGTGTAGACGAACACTGGTGTGCGCTCGCCCTCGCGGCCAGTCCACGTCCAGTGCGGCAGTATGTGCAGCGTCGGCTCGCTGGTGTTCCACACGCTGCGGTAGAGGTAGTAGCGGTCCTTGGGCAGGGAGGCGAGGTCGATGATGCCAAAGAGGCTGCTGTGACTGGGCCAGGCGTCAGTGTCGTAGGGCGACGGCTCACCAAGGTAGTCGAAGCCCGTCCACACGAACTGTCCGAGCACCCAGTCGTAGTCGTCGGAGAGGGCGAAGTCCTCGTCGGGGGTGTTGCTCCACGAGCAGGCCTCGAGGTCGTAACCGGAGGACTGGTGGTCGGGGTACTGGGCGTCCTTCTTCAGCTCGGCGGGGAACATATACGTGCCGCGGCTGCTCACTGTGCTGCTCGTCTCCGAGCCAAGGACGAAGCCCTGAGGCAAGGTCTGGTATGCCTCGTCGTAGAGGCCAGTGTGGTAGTTGAGACCAGGTATGTCGAGCGCAGCGGCGAAGCCGTTCTTCAGCACAGTCGAGACCTGATCCATGCCGCAGGTGACGAGGCGTGTGGGGTCCTCAGTGTGGCAGATGTCCTGAAGCCTCTGCGCGGTCTGGTAGCCGTCCGCCCTGCCCTGTGTGGGCACCTCGTTGCCGATGCTCCACATCACCACCGAGGGGTTGTTGCGGTAGTGCCTTATCATGTTCCGCAGGTCGCGCTCGCTCCATTCGGGGAAGAAGAGGTGGTAGCCGTTGCGGCATTTGGCAACGTCCCACTCGTCGAACGCCTCCACCATGAGCATCACGCCCAGCTCGTCGCAGAGCTCCACGAGCTCGGGGGCAGGCATGTTGTGCGACGTGCGGACGGCGTTGCAGCCCATTGCCTTGAGCATGAGCAACTGATGGCGGATGGCGCTCTTGTTGACGGCTGCCCCGAGCGGCCCAAGGTCGTGGTGGAGGCAGACGCCCCTTAGCTTGGTGGGCTGGCCGTTGACGAGCAGTCCCTTGCCCGGCAGTACCTCGACGCTGCGGATGCCGAACCGTGTCTCGTACTCGTCTACCTTCCTCTGGTCCACGTAGACCGTGCTGCGGGCGGTGTAGAGAGCAGGCGTGTCCGCGCTCCAGAGCCTTGGGGCTGGCACGATGAACGACTGCTCGAAGGGCTTGCCGTAGTTAAGCGTGAGGGTGTTGTCGTGCTGAGCCACTATGCTCCCCTGCTCGTCTATGATGTCAGTGGCAATCCTGACCTGCTTGCCGTCGCAGCCCTCCAGTGTGGTGAGCAGGCGCACCGAGGCGTAGCTCTGCTCGACGTGTGGGGTGGTGACGCAAGTGCCCCACACTGGGATGTGCTCCTTCGAGGTACACACCAAGTGGACGTTCCTGTATAGCCCCGCGCCCGGATACCAGCGACTGCTCTCGGGCATGTTCTCGAGACGCACCGCCAGCGTGTCACTATCGCCTTCGGTGCTAAGGTACGGTGTGATGTCCACGCAGAAGCTGCTGTATCCGTATGGCCAGAACATAGCCTTTTTCCCGTTGACGTATATGGTCGCCTGGCTCATCGCACCGTCGAAGACGAGCTCTGCCGACTGTGTGCCCTCGGGGCAGGTGAAGGTGGTCTTGTACCACGCCGCCCCGATGTAGGGAAGACCGCCAGTGCGCCCCGTCTTACACGAGGCAACGCTCTCGCCGTTCTGCCTGACAGCCACCTCCTGCAAGTCCCACCTGCGGTCGAAGGGCCCGCAGATAGCCCAGTCGTGGGGGACGGTCACAGCCTCCCACTGCCCTCCCTCCCCCACGTCTCCTTGGTGGAAGAGCCATCCTTCGGTCAGCAGCGTCTCAGTGCGCTGCGCCATCGCCCAACTCACAGGGGCTAAGGCAAGCAACAATAACAGTAATCGCTTCATAGTAGTAAGGGTTAGTGCCGCAAAGGTATGGCATTTAGCGTTATTTCCCTACCTTTGCCTCCGTTCATTAAAGCTTAGCGTTATGATAATCAGCTTCGAGATAGAGTACGCCACACGCTGGGGAGAGGCGGTGGGGGTGTGCATAGCTTACCACGACAACGAGGGACTGACGCACGCGATGCTGCCTGAGCTATCGACGGGCGACGGGCATATATGGCGAGGGGACGTGACCTTCCCGCCCTCCGCCGTGGCGGTGCATTACGAGTACCATATAATAAGGAACGGGGAGATAGTGCGCCGTGAGTGGGAAAAGGGGGCGAGGGTGCTTCACTTCCAACCACAGCTAAGGCGTATCGTCTGCCACGACCGTTGGAGGGACGCACCCAAGGACACCTATAGCCTCTCCTCCGCCTTCACAGAGGTCTTCCTCCCTCGCCCACGTACCCCCTTGCCCGTCGTCCCCTCTTCAAGGCAGTTGATGCTTCGGGTCTTCAGCGACCCCTTACCACAGGGCTGCACACTTGCCGCCTCGGGTAACCAAGCGTGCCTCGGTAACTGGGCTGAGGGCAGCGAGGCACGGCTCACAGAGGTGGCGACCAACGAGTGGGCTTTGTGCCTCGACGCCCAGCAGCTTACTGGCGTTGTGGAGTACAAGTACCTCGTGCTTGACGAAAGTGGCAGGCGCATAGGATGGGAGATGAGGGACAACCGCAGGCTCGAGGCACTGAGCGTCGCCCAAGGCATGCTGCTCACCCTTCAGGACGAGATGGCGCGCCTTCCCTTCCCTCAGT
>JAJPZF010000004.1 GCA_021204545.1 Prevotellaceae bacterium | reverse complement strand
GCAGCGACTCAAGCACTGGCACGTACGGCGGCGAGTACTACCGAGACGCACAGGCAAACGGCTGGTTCCAGTACGACCTCTCCCTCGCAGGGGCAACGCCCGAGGACAACATCAGCGTTATGTTCCGCTATTGCACGGCAGACGCTGGGCGAGAGGGTAACATATACGTCGACGGAGAGCTGCTCTGCACGGTCGCCGTCACTAACGCCGCCACTGCCGTAGGAGGCTTCTACAACGCCGAGTACCTCATACCCACAAGCATGCTCTTGGACGACGAAGGCAACCTCAAGACGCAGCTCACCGTGCGCATGGAGGCAGCGGCTCAGGCTACGCACCTGGTGTCTACTGCATCCGCCTGCTTAAGGGCTACGAGGGCAAGGCGTCCTACGCCTTCCTTTGCACCGACTGGACGACGGGCGACGCGGGCAGAGCCTCCGCCTCCGCCTTCGCCTACAATGAGGAAGCCAACACCCTCACCGTCACCGCCCCCGGCACTAACAACATCTGCCTCAACCTCACCGCCGACGCTATGACGAAGTACTACGTCACGAGCGAGCAGGCGTACCTCGTGGTGCAGGGCACAGACCTGTCGCTACAGAGCGGAGACTCCTACCTATGGTGGCTCAACGGGGCTAACCACGGCTCAAGCGTCGCCCCCACCTACGCCGTGGAGGCTGAGGACGGAGGCGAGGTCATCGTGTGGGACATCAAGACCAGCGGCCTCGGCGACTACTTGCAGGACGCCACGAACGACCTCTCGGGCAACACCATCTTCGGCCTCACATCGACCAGCGAAGAGGGCACATCCACCATCACCGACATCGGCTTCTACACCTACGAGGAGATGACAGAGCTCCTTAAGGTGGCCACCGCCGTCGACTCCCCCGAGAGCCCCGAGGCCACTGGGAAGCTCTACAACCTTCAGGGCGTGCAGGTCGCTGAAGGAGCTACCCAGAAGGGCATCTACATCCAAGGGGGCAAGAAGGTCGTGATCAAATAACCGGCAACACAACCCCTTAAGGCTTCTGCCAGCAGAGGGCAAGGGAGCGTGCGACAACGCTTGCTTGCCCTCTTTCGATGCCCTTAGCTAAGGGAGGCCGAAGTGCCTTCGGTGAAGGCACCAAAGTGTCTTCGGTGAAGGCACCGAAGTGTCCTCGGTGAAGGCACCGAAGTGTCTTCGGTGAAGGCACCAAAGTGTCTTCGGTGAAGGCACTGCGAAGAGTCAAGGCTAAGGACTGCGAATGGCATAAGGAAAGCCCCCCAAGAGCTACGTTGCTCCTGAGGGGCTTCCCTATTAGCTTGTGTTCAGCCTCTGACGCTACCGGCGGTTGCCGAAGAGCCTTAGTATATAAAGGAAGAGGTTGATGAAGTCGAGGTAGAGGTTAAGCGCTCCCATGAGGGCGAGCTTGCGCACGTCTGCGAAGCCAGCCCCCTGAAGGTCGAGCATGCGCTTTATCTTCTGCGTGTCGTAGGCGGTGAGACCGACGAAGATGAACAGCCCAATGTAGGTGATGATGGCGTCAAGCACACTGCTGGCGAGGAAGACGTTGACGACGGTGGCGATGATGACCCCTATCAGTCCCATAAGCAGGTAGGAGCCGAGGCTGGAGAGGTCTCGCTTGGTGAAGTAGCCTATCGCGCTCATCGAGGCGAAGGTGAGGGCTGTGGCCGCGAAGGCGGTGTATACCACCGTCAGCTCGAAGAGGAGCAAGACGCTTGAGAGCATCACCCCGTTGAGGGCGGCGTAAAGGGCGAGCATCGTGGCGGCAGCCCCGAAGGAGATGCGGTTGATGCTTGCGCTCACGCCCATGACGAGGGCGAACTCGGCGATGACGAGCACCCAGATGCCCCAGCGGTTGCCGTAGATGAGGCTCAGAAGTGCGGGCGACTGCACGGTGAGCAGTGCCGCTACGGTGCTGATGACCAGTGCGAGCGACATCCAGCCGTAGACCTTGTTCATGGTCACCTGCGCCACTGCCTCGGTGGATGTGCTGCGGTAATTCCTTTCGTATCCCATTGTTCTGAAGTTGGTTAGATTGGTTAGCTGGGGGCAAAGGTAGCCCTTATCGTGATATGTAGGCTAAATGTAACATAGTTTAAGACTGGGCTTCCTCGTCGTCCTCCTCTGTCGGGGTAGTGTCGAGGGGCAGCAGGTTCTCGGGAAGGCTCTTGGTTGAGGTGACTCCGAGGCGCAGCAAGCCCTGCACCTGCTTGCTTATATTGCCGTTGCCGTCCCTTAGCTGCCTCAGGGCATCGTCGTAAGTGCCCCGTATCCTGTCTATCTGGCTGCCGAGGGTGTCGAAGGTCTTGGCGAAGACGGCGAACTTGTCATACAGCTTGCGTGCCGCCTCAAGGATGGCTTGGTTGTTCTTGTCCTGCCTTGTGCCTTGCCAGCTCATGTGGATAAGGTAGAGAACGAGCATAAGGTTGGTCGGGTTGACTATGACAACGTTCTTGCGGTAAGCCCTTATGCCCAGCTGAGGGTCTGTGTTCATGGCAAGGACGTAGCTGCCCTCGTTAGGCACGAACATAAGCACCGTTTGGATGGCATTGCACACCTTGGAGTAGTTCTTGTCGGCAAGCTCCGTGACGTGCGACCAGATGGAGTCGAGGTTGGCTTTCTCCGCCGCCTTGCGCTCCTCGTCGGTCTCAGCACTAACGTAATCGGTGTAAGCCGTGAGGGATACCTTGGCGTCGACGACCGCGGATGTCTTGTCAGGGTAGTACACTATCACATCAGGGCGAAGCACTTCCCCTTTCTCCCCGTGGAAGGACTTCTGCCTCTCATACTCGTGACCCTCTCTCAAGCCGCTGTCCCTCAGAATGTCCTCAAGCACCTGCTCCCCCCAGTCGCCCTGCACCTTGCCTCGGTTCTTCAGTGCGGCGGCGAGGCTCTGCGTAGTCTTGTCCCTCTCCTTGTCGTGCTCCACTACTGCCTTAAGCCCCTCCTTGAGGGCGGATATGTGCGCCGTCTGCTCCTTGGAGCTCTCGTTCATCAGCTGCTGGAGGCGTTGCAGCTCCTTGTTCATCGGCTCTATGATGCGCCCCATCTGCTCCTGGTTCTCCTGCTTGAGGGCTTGCGAGCGCTCCCTCATCTCCTTCTCGAACTGGCTGCGCATCTGCTCCCTCGCCAGTTTGGTCTGCTGGTCGAAGTTCTCCTGCCACTGCTTCCTTTCGCTCTCAAGCCTCTCGGCAGCGTCCGCCTTCTGCTCCGCCAAGCGACGCTCGCACTCCTCCCTCATTCGCTCCTTGCTGCTTTCGGCTTCCGCCTTAGCCTCCTCCGCCCTTGCCCTCTCGCCCGAGAGGGACTGCCTTGTCTGGGCGAGCTTATAACACACGAAGAACAGCGCCGCTGCCAGTGCCACAACGAGCACCGTAAGAATGATTGTACTGATTTCCATACCTCTCTATTACATTTAATTGGACGCTAAGGTAGGGAATATTAGGGAAATGACACTATCTTTGCACGGCAACAATTAACTCGAACCTACTATGAAAGCATTAAGGACATCACTTGCGGTCATTGCTCTTTTGCTCGTCTCAGTCTGCTCGGCGCAAGAGAAGGTCTACTTCACACGTGAGATAACGCCCGAGGCATTGGTGAAGATATACAAGGCACTGGGAAAGGAAGCCACGGGGCGTGTCGCCGTTAAGATAAGCACGGGAGAGCCGGGGGGCAACAACTACCTTAAGCCTGACCTCATAAGGGAATTGGTCTCGGAGGTGGGCGGAGAGATAGTGGAGTGCAACACTGCTTACGGAGGCAGGCGCAGCCGCACGGAAGACCAC
>JAJPZF010000150.1 GCA_021204545.1 Prevotellaceae bacterium | reverse complement strand
CGCGGGCTGCGGGAAGACGGAGGCGATCCGCATCTACACGCAGACGCACCGCCACGTCTACCACCTGTGCTGCTCGGAGTACTGGAACCGGCGCACGTTCATGTCCAAGCTGCTTCAGTGCATGGGCACGGACTGCTCGGGGAGCACGGTGAGCGACATGATGGACGACATCATCGACGGGCTGAAGAAGATCGACGGTCCGCTTGTGGTGCTCGACGAGGCCGACAAGCTGAGCGACCAGGTGTTCTATTTCTTCATCAGCCTGTACAACCAGCTTGAGGGTCACTGCGGGATCATCCTGTGCGCGACCGACTATCTTGAGAAGCGGATCCGCAGGGGCATCCGGCTGAGAAAGAAGGGATATGAGGAGATCTACAGCCGCATCGGCCGCAAGTTCGTCACGCTCGATCCTGTCAACGGGGAGGACGTGGCGATGGTCTGCAAGGCGAACGGGATCAACGACGTGGTGTCGATCAACCGCATCGCGGACGACTGCGATCTTGACATGAGGCGGGTGAAGAGGGCCGTGTGGGCGGAGCAGAGGCAGAGAGGCGTGAACTGAGCGGGGGACGGGAATGAAAAGGGCGATCAGCAACAGGAACGTCGCGGCGGCGCGGTTCGAGCAGGCGCCGTTTGACGGGGCCTTTCTCGCCAGCTTCGGCCGTCCGGAGCTTCGCGGGTCGTGGATAGTGTACGGGGGAAGCGGCAGCGGCAAGACCACGTTCGTGCTGGAGCTCTGCAAGTACCTGACGCGGTTCTGCAAGGTGGCCTACGACTCGCTGGAGCAGGGGCTGAGCCTGTCGATGCAGAAGGCGTGGGAGAGGGTCGGGATGGAGGAGGCGGGGTCGAGCATCATCTTCCTGAGCAAGGAGAGCATCAGGGACGTGACGCTGAGGCTTCAGAGGCGCAAGAGTCCGGACGTGGTGGTGATCGACAGCGTGCACTACCTGATGCGGTTCGGGATGACGGACTACATGAGGCTGAAGGAGACCTTTCCCGACAAGCTCTTCATCTGGGTGGCGCACGAGGAGGGCGGGCAGCCGAAGGGGAAGATGGCGCAGAACATCCGCTTCGACAGCGACGTGAAGATTCGCGTGGAGGGCTACAAGGCGTTCGTGACGACGCGGTACGAGGAGCCGGAGAAGGGCGAGGGCGGGGCCGACTTCGTCATCTGGGAGCGGGGCGCGCAGGACTACTGGGTGGACAGGCTGATGTGACTTCGGGCCATTTCCGGACAATTTCGGACACTTTCATACGATTTCAGACAATTTACAACCACTTTTAAAACCACTTAAAATCAACTGACATGGAAAACACAATGGACAAGATCCACAAGGGCATTCTCAAGAAGTTCCACACGCTCTGCAGCGTGCTCGGGATGTCGGAGGCCGACAAGAAGGCGATCGTGCACAGCTACGGGGTGGAGAGCAGCAGGGACATCGACACCCATGACCTCATCGACGTCTGCGCGCGGCTGTCCGAGCAGCAGGACCGGCAGCGGGCCGAAAAGGCGAGGGAGCTTGACAGACTGCGCAAGCAGTGCATGGCGGCGATCGGCGGCTGGCTCCGCACGGTGGGCCGGGAGAGCAACGCGAACGTGATCAAGGGCATCGCGTGCCGGGCCACGGGCCACGCGGACTTCAACCGGATTCCGAAGGAGCGTCTCCGGAATCTCATCCACACCTTCAACGACAAGGTGAAGGACCGCCGGGCGGTCAACGACGCGGTCTCGATAATGGTGGTTCAGAACCTGATCAGCCATGGGACGGGAGAGACGATGCGGTCCTGAGAGGCCCGCGAGGGGCGCGACCGGCTCCGTGGCGGAGGAACTGAGGGCCGCGTTCATAAGGGCGTACGACGAACGCGCCGGACAGACGACGAAAATATCAACAACACCAAAAGACAAGGATTATGGAAAACGTAACAATGACTCCGGAAGAGCTTGAAGAGTTCAAGGCCTTCCAGGCCGAAAAGGCTAAAAGGGCGGAGGAAGAGCGCCGCAAGAGGGCGCGTCTTGACTACGCGGCAATGGTAGACGAGGAAGTCAGGCTCGCCATACCTCAGCTTGAGGAGCTGAGCGAGCAGATGAGGACCGTCAAGGGCACGGTCTACGGCAACTTCGACACGATTCTCAGGATCAAGGCGGAGGAGCTGAAGATGACCCGCGACAACCAGCGGAGCCACACCTTCACGACGTCGGACGGCCTGATGAGGCTGACGCTGGGCGTGAACACGGTGGACGGCTATCGCGACACGGCCGAGGACGGCATCGCGATGGTGCGGGGCTACATCGAATCCCTCGCCAAGGACGAGAACAGCAGGGCCCTGGTATCGGCGGTGCTGAAGCTGCTGAGCAGGGACGGACAGGGTAACCTGAAGGCGAGCCGCGTGCTGCAGCTGCGCAAGATGGCCGATGAGACGGGCGACCCGCGCTTCATCGAGGGAGTGAGGATCATCGAGGAGGCGTACATTCCCTCCACGACCAAGCAGTACATCAGGGCGGAGAGGAAGGACGAGAAGGGACGTTGGAGGATCATTCCCCTCAGCGTGACCGACTGCGAATG
This sequence comes from Prevotellaceae bacterium, assembly GCA_021204545.1. Taxonomy (GTDB): domain Bacteria; phylum Bacteroidota; class Bacteroidia; order Bacteroidales; family Bacteroidaceae; genus Physcousia. Next base: position 1,270 of record JAJPZF010000150.1, on the reverse strand, counting down.
AAAAACCGCCCGGGTCCCCGTTGACAGGACGCCCAAGCGGAAGAAAAGGGTATTCGCAAAGGTAAGATTTTTTTTGACAATGGGAACCCGAAGACACTACAAAAGCACGCTGATTCGCGCCGGCGCGATCAGGGACATCACGCGGCGGCACTACGAGGTCGGCAACAACTCCCGGTGCTACAAGTCGGTGTGGCGGAATTTCGTCTATCCCATTTACGGCTGCACCTACGGCACCTATCTCTCCTACCTTCGGATGCCCCCGGCGGAAGTCCCGAGGGAGGCCGAGGATCCGAGGCAGCTGAGCCTCTTTGAGTTCGAAAGGGTCTGAGCGGAAGCGCTCAGGCCCTTTTGACTGTGAGGCCGTCCGCAGAGACCTGCCGGTCGGTCCTCATGGCGGAGATGTCCTGCACGCTCGTGACGTACCGCTCGACGCTCTCGATGAGTTCGGCGTGGTCGTGGTTGGTGGCCGAGGTGGTGAGCATGAATCCGGTGAAGTTCTCCCCGCGCAGGTCCTGCATCGCGGCGTTGATCTCATCGAGCAGGTCGAAGTAGGCGAGGGCCCTTTCCTGCCTCTCGGAATCGGTGCTGCCGTTGTAGTTGACCGCGTCGGTGACGACGTGCAGCCGCACGGCGAGGTCTCCCCTGCGCGCCCACTTGTTCTGCTGCCGCCACTCGATGGACTCGAACTCGACGAACACGGCCGGCCTCGGCCAGACCGCCCCGCCCGCAAGGACGGCGATGTTGTTGTTCCAGATGGAGACGAACTTGACGGCCTCCACCCTTTCCGTCAGTCTTTCGACGATTGCCTGATAGATCTGCTTTCTCATTTTGCCCTGAGTTTTTTTGTGAGTTCCCTTTCAAATCTTGCCATTTCCCTGTCGCCGCTCTTTTGGATGATCCTTCTTACGTCGTCTGCATCGCCGACGAACCGTCTTTCGGGCATGCTGAACCTGCGGGTGTGCGCCCTCACGAGGTAGCGTCTGCCCCTGCGGCTCGTGCGGTAGTGCGCGCCGACGGTCTCCCGTCCCTCGCCTCCCTCGTTGTGGATCTTGGCGTAGGGCACGGCGGAGGTGAAGCGCACGCCGTCGCCGGTGACCTCTCCCCGAATGGAGCGGCGCAGGGTGCCGGTGACCATCAGGAGCGTGCCCTTGGCCTTGGGGTCGGTGTTGGCGCGCTGTTGCCACTTCTTTGAGAAGAATCCCTTGCGCTCGAAGTTCCGGTCGAACTCGTCGGCGAGCTCCACCTTCATGTCATTGATGATCCTCCTTTT
>JAJPZF010000113.1 GCA_021204545.1 Prevotellaceae bacterium | reverse complement strand
TGATAGCCGTGGCCAGAAGAACGGAGTTCTTCCCGAAAGGAAAGCTCGCTTGCGAAGCAAGCCCACGGAACAAGGCGCACGCCAATAAGAGTGCCGAAGGTACTCCCTATAGTACGCAAGCCAAGCCTCGCCAACAGCAGCCCCTTCCGCTTCATAATTTGTCCTCGTTCACGCAATTCCGCCTTTCTCCCCTGAGGAAAGCCCGCACGTTCTCCAGCGCCTCAGCCATAAGCCTGCGCCTGGCCTCCTGAGTGGCCCAGGCGATGTGCGGGGTGATGTGGCAATTCTTCGCTTTAATAAGTGGATTGTCGTGCCGGGGCGGCTCTTCTTCCAGCACGTCGAGGCAGGCAGCCCGCAGTCTGCCTTCCTGGAGGGCTTGGGCAAGCGCGTCCCCGTCCACCAGTCCGCCTCGCGCCGTGTTTATGAGTATCGCTGTGGGTTTCACTAATTTAAGCCTCTCCGCGTCAACGAGATGGCGGGTGGAGGCGGTGAGGGGGCAGTGCAGGCTTATGACATCGGCTCTGCGGAAGAGGTCGTCAACCGAGGCGGCTTTCTCTATCCCCGTCTCCCTCAACAGGCTCTCCTCCTTCGAGCTGCAGGCGAGTACCCTCATCCCCAGCGCCTGCGCCACACGGCTGACCGCCCTGCCTATGCTGCCCAAGCCCACGATGCCGAAGGTGAGTCCGTCAAGCTCCTGCAAAGTGCAAAGCGAGTAGCAGAAGTCCTCCGCCTTCTCCCATCCGCCTTGCCTCACAGAGTCGGCGTGCATAGCCACCCTGTCCGACACGTTGAGCAAGTGGGCGAACACCATCTGGGCAACGGACATCGTGCTGTAGGCCGGCACGTTCGTCACCACAATCCCGCGCTCGCCCGCTGCTTCCACGTCCACCACATCGTAGCCCGTCGCCAATACCCCGATGTAGCGAAGCCGAGGCAACCGGCTCAGCGTCTCACGTGTGAGCCGCACCTTGTTCGTGATGCATATCTCAACGCCGCGAAGCCTCTCTGCGACCAGCTCGTCGGGCGTCCTCTCGTAGTAAGTCAGTTGTACGCTCGTTGTACGTTCGTTATACGTTCGTCCTGCGCTATTTGTCCACCCGTCCCACGAGATGTCCCCGTGACTTACGGTATAGCCGTCCAAAACCACTATCCTCATAGCTCGCCCTTTCTGCCGCGAAGATACGCGAAATAACCCATCCCGTGGCTATCTCCCGCCGAGAGAACTATAGCCTCCCCTCGCCCTCACAAAGTCAATCAGCCGCCTGAACAGCGGATTGAGGCTGAGGATCTCGCTGTTCCCCACCAAAATGAGGAAGTCCTCCGCGCGTGTCATCGCCACATTCAGCTTGCGGTCTATAGTGACACCGTCCTCTTCGAATGCCGTGTCCGTAAGAAATCTTAACCCTCTTTCGCTCTTCACCGTGAACCCGTACACTATTGCGCGCCTCTGGCTGCCCTGAAACCTCTCCACCGTGTCTATGCTTATGTCACGCAGCCCCCTCAGCCCGAGCTTGTCTATAGCGCCTCGGATGGTCGCAATCTGGTTGCGGTATGGCACAATCACGCCAACGGAGCGCGAACTGTTGAAGTCTTCGCCCTCCGCCTCGTATATCTTCCGCGAAATATCCGCAATTGTTTCCGCCTCGGCACGGTTAACTTTTTCAGATTCTCTTAATACCTTCCCCCTGACATCGACGAACTTTATCCTTGCCTCCGCGGAGGGCAAAAGCTGCCTTTCCAACGGGATAACCTTAAGCTTGCCTCCGTAGAAGAACAGGCTCGAGAAATCCGCTATGTCCCTGTGCATCCTGCCCTGATGAGTAAGCATGTACGTCACCCTTTCGTTGTTCCTGTAGCGTGACAACAAACGCTCGAAGAGGGAAAGGCGGCAGTTCCTCAGCCCGATGCCTATAAGCTCGGGCTCCGTGACCTCGCTCTCCTCGCAGCTTTGGCGCACCACGGCCGGCAGCTGCTTGTGGTCGCCGATGAACACGAACTTGCCGATGGCGCACTCCTCCCCGTGCCTTGCCGAGAGCAGCGCGCAAAGCTGAGGCTCGAGTATCTGCGAGGCCTCGTCGACGATGGCAAGCGCGAACGGCTTTGTCCTGAAGAGCTGCCCCGCGGAGTTAAACGCTGTCACGGTGCCCACAAACACACGTGTCGACATTATCTTGCTTCTCAGCTGCCGGAGGTTGGCGCAGCCCGCTATGCTCTCCTCAAGCAGATGCCCGCGGTATTCCCTCGCGCAACCGTCCGAAGAGCCTATGCGGATGAAGTCGACGCTGCCGTGCAGCTTCCCGCATATCTCGTCGACGGCGCGGTTGGTGTATGCCATCAGCAACACACTGCTGCCCTCCTCCAGCAGCGCCTCCCTGAGGATGTAAAGCAAGCCGAAGGAGGTCTTGCCGGTTCCGGGCGGGCCAATCAGCAGGAAGAAGTCACGAGCCTGCTTAGCCCTCAGCACCATCTCGTTGAAAGCGCCGTATTCGCCCCGCAATTGCCTGCTCTCGTCCACTTCAGGCTCTCGGCGGAACATCATAAGGTCACGCCTCTTGCGGGGCGCTGTGAGGAAAGAATGAAGCCCCGAGTACAGCGAGTTGTAGGACGACTCGATAAAGTCGTGCTCCACAGCCCACAGCTTGTCAATGTCACGTACAAATACGTATGCGTCCGTCTGCTCGTTCCGCAGCCTTATCTTCAAGCCTTCCGCCGTGATCTCCGATATGGTGCCCCGGAAAACTATTGTCTTGCGCGCGTCTGGCTCCTCACCCTTCTTGTAAGGATAAAGCATGGCAATGTCGCCCGCCCTGAAGTTGCTGCTCTCGCAGGCTGCCTCTTCGCTGAACTTGAGCGCAACGCTTGCCACCCTGCCTCCGCTGGTCTTTGGCCCGGTGAGCGTGAGGCGGTCGTATATGTTGCCCGCGTCGAGTTTCTCTTGTAAAGTGTTCTGCCACAGCGAGGCAAGCCCGTAATCTTCTTTCTGCTTGTTGCCGAGCTTGGAGAGCAGATGCTCTCGGGCCACGAAGCGCAGCTGCCTGAGAACGTAGAGCCGCTCGGTCCTCTCCGCGTTGTGTATGGGCAGCAGGACAGCTTCCAGCTGGGGCTTGACATATTTCTCCCACAGAAGCGGGGATATTTCCTTGGTGCAAAGGCTTTCGGCAGTCAAGCCGCAGAGCGGGCCGAAGCCTTCCTTGGCAAGCCTCATGTCCTGTGCCGCCATCAGGTTGCGCAGCCTCAGGGCGCGCAGCAACAAGTCTTTGGAGAAGCCCATTGGGAGCAGTGGCTCAAGGTATCGGGAATAGAGCAGGAAAGACTGCGGAGTGTGGGCGTTTTTCTCGAGCTGTTCCCTGAAATTATACTTAAGGATAGCCATATAGAGCAGCATCTGCGCATAGTGCTGCTCGGCTGGCCTTGGCGGGGCATCAGGCGGAGCTTTAGGCACGAAGCCCGCCTTGCCCGACTTCTGCTCTATCAGCACGCTGAAATCCAGCTGAAGGAAGTCCATTCGCCCTTGCAAGCCGAGCATCTCCGAGATGAAAGAGGGCTCCACGACTGCCTGCCGGCTATTGTAATTTGTTGCCATCTTTGGCAGACGCTCACGCAGGGCTTTCTGTATGTTCCGCCTTTGCTCCTTTGCCGCATTGTGGAAATCCTCGTCAAGGTCAGCGCCGAGGATATCCATGGCGTTGTGGCGGAAGAAGAGCCTTGCGCTGTCGGCGTAAGTCAAATTATCCTCGTGAAGCTCCTCGTCGAGCAGTTGCCCTGCCATACGCCCCAAGAGTATGTGCTTTGTCTTGGCGGAGGGCGTGAGCCTGCTTATAAGTGAGACGAGGGGCGACTCTGCGTAAGGGGCGAAACAGCTGGCAACGGTGGAGACATCGACAAGGTAGTCAGGCTCGAATATCTTCAGCTCGGCTTGCAGCCCTCCGTCTGTCTCGCTGGGGCGCACAAGGTTGAGGTTAGCGCCCTTGTAAAGGATTTCGGGTAAATATTCTTCGTTGTAGCTTACCGCCACCTCGTCATTCGTCCCGCCGGCTATGCGCCCGTAAAGTTTTTCGGCATCCCAGCGGCTGAGACGCAGGCGGACGTAATCTCTCCCCGTGCAGTCCATCAACGCTTATGACGCGAGAAATTGGGCTGCTGCCTCAGCGCAGCGCTCACCGTCTATGGCGGAGCTGACGATGCCTCCCGCATAGCCTGCCCCCTCTGCGCAAGGGAAGAGCCCCCGCACCCTTACGTGTTGCATTGTCTCCTCGCTGCGAAGTATGCGCAAAGGGCTGCTTGTGCGTGTCTCAACGCCTATGACAACAGCCTCGTTTGTAAGGAAGCCGCGCTTCTGCTGCCCGAACAGCTTGAAGCCTTCCTGCAAGCGTCTCACTATGGGCTGCGGCATCCAGAAGTGGAGCGGACTGCTGATTAGCCCCGGGGCGTAGCTGCTGCGGGGCAGATCGTAGCTGAGGCGAGAGTTCACAAAGTCTGACATCCTCTGGGCGGGCGCAGTCTGTTTGCGGTTTCCCTGCATCCAGCAGTCGTTCTCCAGCCGTTCCTGATAGCGCATCATTCTTAACACATCGTCTCCCTCCACGTCTTCAGTCCGAAGCTCCACAACCATTCCGCTGTTGCTCCATTGCCCTGCCCTATTGCTCGGGCTCATCCCGTTCACGACGATCTGCTGCGGGGCGGTGGCGGCAGGCACGACACTTCCCCCTGGGCACATACAAAAACTGTAGACACCACGCCCTTCCGCCCGCCTCACGAAGTTGTATTCTGCCGCGGGCAGGTATTTCCCCCTGCCTTGTCTGTTGTGATATTGCAACTGGTCTATGAGCCGGGCTGGATGCTCAAGGCGGACGCCCACGGCAAGACCCTTCGCCTCCATCTCAACGCCGCTGGAGAGGAGAAGCCGGTATGTGTCGCGCGCTGAGTGTCCCGTTGCTAAAATCACTGCTTTAGCCTTAAACGAACGGTCGCCGCACACTATGCCCTCCAGCTTGTCGCCCTGAAGCAAGAGGCCGGTCATCTTGGTCGAGAAAAGCGCCTCTCCGCCGCATTTGAGGATTGTGTTGCGTATGTTTTCTATCACGGCAGGCAGCTTGTCCGTGCCGATATGGGGGTGCGCGTCAGAAAGTATCGCGGGGCTTGCCCCATGCTGGCACAAGACGTTGAGTATCTTCTCACAGCTTCCGCGCTTCTTGGAGCGTGTGTAGAGTTTTCCGTCGCTGTATGCTCCTGCCCCGCCCTCGCCGAAAGCGTAGTTGCTCTCGGGGTTGACCTTCTGCTGTGGGCGTATCTCGGCGATATCTTTTTTGCGCTCACGCACGTCCTTGCCTCGCTCAACGATGACGGGTCGCAGGCCGAGTTCTATGAGGCGCAAGGCGGCGAAGAGGCCTCCGGGACCCATTCCCACGACGATGACCTCAGGGCTCTGGCTGACATCCTTGTAAATGATTTGCCGGAAGAGCGGCTCGTCGGGCGGCTCGTTGATGAAGACCCTCAGGGTGAGGTTGACGAAGATGTTCCTTTGGCGGGCGTCGACGCTGCGCCTTAGTGTGCGCACGCATGTGATGGTACGCTCGTCGATGGCCTGCTCCCGCGCGACTACCCGCCTGATTGTCTGCTCGTTGTAGGCGTCGGAGGGCTGAAGCCTTAGCTGAAGTTCCCTCACCATGGCTCAACCGAACAGCTCTCTCACAGCCTCCGCCACGCGGGCTATGGGGATTAGCCTAAGCTTCAGGCGGCTTGTGTCTATGCCCTTAAGCCCCTGGGCAGGCACGAGCATCCTGCCGAAGCCAAGCTTCTCAGCCTCGGCTATGCGCTGCTCTATGCGGCTTACGGGGCGTATCTCCCCGCTCAAGCCTACCTCTCCGCACATACACACGTCGGTGTCGATGGCCTGGTCCACATTGCTTGACACAACGGCAAGGATGACGCTCAGGTCCATCGCGGGGTCTGTCACTCGCAAGCCGCCCGCTATGTTCAGGAAGACATCCTTCTGCGTGAGCTTGAATCCCACACGCTTCTCCAGAACCGCCAGGAGCATGCCAAGGCGACGGCTGTCAAACCCTGTGGCTGAACGCTGCGCTGTGCCGTAAGCCGCCGTGCTTACGAGGGCTTGCGTCTCTATCAGAAGCGGACGGATGCCCTCGACGGCACTGCATATCGCTATGCCGCTCAGCCCTTCCCTCGCTTCTGTCAGCAACAGCTCACTGGGGTTCGCCACCTGGCGCAGCCCACCCTGGTGCATCTCGTATATGCCGAGCTCGCTGGTGCTGCCGAAGCGGTTCTTCATCCCCCTCAGGATGCGGTACATATAATGCTGGTCGCCCTCGAACTGAAGCACGCAGTCCACGATATGCTCCAGCACCTTGGGGCCTGCCAGCGTGCCGTCCTTGGTGATGTGGCCTATGAGTATGACTGAGCAGCCAGTGCCACCCTCCTTGATGAACTTCAGGAGTGAGGCGGCGCACTCCCTTATCTGCGAGAGACTGCCGGGCGAGGAGTCGAGCGCTTCCGACGAAATAGTTTGAATCGAGTCTATTATCAGGAGGTCGGGCTTTAGCTCTTCCGTGTGCCTGTAAATGGCGTCCAACGAGGTCTCGCAGAGGATCAGCAGCCTGCCTCGCGGCGAGGGATTGAGGCGGTCCGCGCGGAGCTTTATCTGCCTTGCGCTCTCCTCTCCGCTGACGTAAAGCACGGTCTTGCCGGGCAGGTTGAGCGATGTTTGCAGGATAAGCGTGCTTTTTCCTATTCCCGGCTCACCGCCCAGCAGGACGAGGCTGCCCGGCACAAGCCCTCCGCCAAGAACGCGGTTCAACTCGCTGTCGCCAAGGTCGACGCGCGGCTCTGCGTCCGCCTCGATTTCCTGCACGGGGAGAGGGCGGTTCTGCCTTGCGCCACTGGACAGACGGCTTGCGCCCTGGCTCTTTCCCGACGGGCCGAGCCTTATCTCCTTCATGGTGTTCCACTGGCCGCAGGCGGGGCATCTGCCCACCCACTTGGCGGATTCCTGCCCGCACTCGGAGCAAACGTATGCTGTCTTCTCCTTCGGCATCTTCAAGGATATACGATTATGGGAAAAGTCATCTCATCACCTGCCTCATGAACGCCCGCGCCTCCTTCTCGCGTCAAGTCAGGCAAATCCGGCATAGGCGGCTCGTCGGGACGCGACCACTCTCCGTACTTGCCCAGCTTCTTTTCTTTTTTTCCCTTCTTTCTCCATAATCGTATTTTTGTTTCTTGGATGTATAATTCCCCGATCCATCCCTTGCCGCAAAATTAAGCAAACTTTTTGATAAGGCAAAACAATGGGGCGACGGATTTGACTTGAGTGGGCTTATATGTCTCAGAGCGTGTTCACCGCCCCGCATTTTGGGCAGACGCCAAGCTCGCGAAGCCTTGCGCCGCAGTTTCCGCAGGCGTAGCGCGCGCGGTGCTTCCTCACGTATCGCCAGAGGGCTGCTGTGACGTAAGCCACAAACAAGGGATAGCCCGCATAGAGAGGGGGCAGGAGCGAGAAGACGAGATAAAGTGCCGCGAGGACGGCTATGAGCGAGAGTGTGTAAAGCACGGCCTCCGCGGCTCTCAGGCAGCGGGAGATCTCCATCAGGGAAGCGCAGAATAGCACGAGGATCAGCCACGCGAGAGAGAGAAGCAGGGCGAGCAAGGGGGGCAGGCCGAAGGGGTTCAGCGTCGGGTGAAAGTAGAAGAAGGCCCATGCCTCGGGCGCGAATTCCTGAATGCTGGCATAAAGCGCCGCGCTGGCACTCAGGCAGACGCAGAGCGCAAGCGGATAGGGAGATGGGATGTCGTCGAAATGGACGACATGATAGCGCTCCCTCCGCATTTGCCATGCGAGACAAGCCACCAGGCAGAGCAGCGCGATCACCGCTGCCAGGATGAGACGGGGGCAGCTCAGGAAGAAAATGCCGCGGGAGATTGGCTCGTCGGGCACTACGCCTTCGAGCAGCTCTCCCTCGTGTATCCAGCCTTGGGTGTCCTGGTCGCGGGCTATCTTCACCCACACGCTGTCAATCTCGTCCTCCGATATGGAAACTTTTTGCGCCACCACCACAGCGTCGCCTCTCACGACACAGAGCGAATCCTGGCTCTCGGGGGCTATGAGCAGGTGCATCGGCATGTCTTCCTGCAAGGCGAGCGTGTCGGCGGCCACAAGGAAGTTGTAGCCCACGCCATAGTCATCCGCCGGCTGGGGATGGCGGCAGGACACCATGGCTAATGCCAGCAATATTGACAGCAGGCTAACTCGCATAGACCTCCATCTTGCATTCACGGCAATCGAAAACGAGCGGGAAGACACGCCCGTCGGCAAGCCTCAGGCTAAGGGGCTGAACAAGGGTTCTCTCGCCCTGTTTAGCGCAACAGCCCAGCTCGTAAAGGAGGCAGTAGCGGCATCTCATCAGCAAGGGCTTGTCTGGAATGCTTTTCCCAGACACCTCCATGGCATTCTCCACGCTCAGCGCGCCGTTGTCGAGGCAGAAACGCTTCGCGAGCGAGTTCGACACGTTGCCGAGATATGTGATTTCCTTGCCTTTAAAGGGGGCTTCAGCAGCCTCCACCGGGCTCGGCGGCTCAGTGGTAGGCCCCTGGCCCAAAAGCCGCTCCAGCGCGCTGATCAGCCAGCCCTGCCAGCTCGAGAGCAAGCTCACTGGCACGAACCAGTCACGGCTCGCCAGGAAGTCCACGCCTCTGCTCTCGAAGACTGTCGCGCCGAGCCTCGCCAGACGCCTCTCCGTCAGCTCCTTCTGCGCGCTGCGGGCTGGGGTATGCTCCGACGGGAAATCGCGGCTCACGCTGAGATTCTCGCCCTCCACAGAGGCAGTGAGCCGAAAGCCGCCCGCGGTTTCGGCGAACATCCATGAGATCGGGATTTTCCTTTCCGCTGAGGGGCGCGAGAGCAGCGTCTCAAGTCGCTGGTTGTAGTTGCGGTAGAGCTGTGTGCCAGGCTCAAGGCCGGGGGGCGTCTCCTGAGGGAAAAGCCTGTCGCCCGCGGCTCTGTTCACGCGGAAGCCTTGCAAGCTGCCCTCCTTGCTGTAGTAGCAAAGCCCGTCGCCGTTAGAGAAGGAGGCAGTGCCTTCGACGACTATGCAATTATTAAGTATATTTTTCACCTTCCCCACTGGCTCGCCGATGCTTTTGGGCGAGAGGTGATTGGCAAGACCCCGCTTCCTGCCCTCGAGGAAGTAGTCTGTGAAGCCTCTGTTGAACACGGCCTCCAGCCTCGGCTCGAAAGTGAAGCGGTGCCTGCCGAGCGAGGAGCGGCGGTAATCCTTTGGACGTCTGTCGAAGATTCTGTCGAGAGCCTGCCTGTAATAAGCCACCACGTTCTTCACGTACGCCCGTGTCTTCAGCCTCCCCTCTATCTTCAGGCTCACAGCGCCGGCGTCGAGCAGGCTCTCAAGCTGCCGGCTGCGGTTCATGTCCCTGAGAGACAGCAAATGTTTTTGCCTCTCCACTGCCCTGCCCTTCGCGTCGACAAGGTCGAAGGGAAGGCGGCAGAACTGGGCGCACTCGCCACGGTTCGCCGAACGGTGGAAGCAATGCTGCGAGGCGTAGCATTGTCCGTTATAACTCACGCAGACAGAGCCGTGTACGAAGACCTCGAGCCTCACGTCCGGCACTTGCCTGTGGATCTCGGAAATCTCGCTTAGTGTCAATTCTCTTGCAAGCACCACCTGCCTGAACCCAAGCGACCTGAGCCACCTCACCTGCCCTGCCGTGGCGTTGTTCATCTGCGTGCTGGCGTGAAGGGCGATGGGCGGCAGCTCCATCTCCAGCAGTGCCATGTCCTGCACTATCAAAGCGTCAGCCCCTGCCTCGTAAAGCTGCCACGCCAGCTTTCGGGCATCCTCAAGCTCGTCTTCAAGGAGGATGGTGTTCAGTGTCACATATATTCTCACCCTGAAGACGCGCGCCCGCCGGCAAAGCTCCCTGATGTCTTCCGGCGGATTGCCTGCCCCCGAGCGGGCCCCGAACCTCTCAGCCCCGATGTACACTGCGTCCGCTCCGTGGCGTATAGCCTCGAGGGCTGTCTCGAGGTCGCGGGCCGGGGCTAAGAGTTCGATTTCTTTCACTCGGTCTTCTCCTTAGTGTATGTCGCTCAGGTTGTAAGGCGTCTCCTGATAGATGTAGTAGTTCAGCCAGTTGAGGAACAGCATGTTGCCGTGCGTGCGCCATGAGACGAGGGGCCCTTTCCGGGGGTCGTCGTCGATGTAGTAGTTGAGCGGTTTTTTTATCGGCAGATGCTTAGCGAGGTCACGCTTATACTCAGTGTCGAGCGTCAGCGGACTGTATTCGCTATGCCCGGTGATGTAAATCTCCCTTCCTCCGCGGGCCATCACCATGCTCACGCCGCTCACCTCGCTCTCGGCTATGAGTGTCAGCTCGGGCCTTGCCAGTATGTCGTCCCTTCTTATCTCGGTGTGGCGGCTGTGGGGCATGAAAAACACGTCATCGAAGCCTCGGAAGATGGGCAGGGAAGGCGTGAGCGGCTTCTGCGGGAATATGCCGAACATCTTCTCGGGCAGCGGGTATTTGGGGATGCCGTAGTGGTGGTAGAGGCCAGCCTGCGCGGCCCAGCAGATGTACATGGTGCTGGTGACGTGGGTGCGGCTCCAGTCGAAAATCTCAGTCATCTCGTCCCAATAGGTCACCTCCTCGAAGTCCAGATGCTCCACGGGCGCGCCCGTTATTATCATGCCGTCAAACTTGTCGTCGCGCATAAGCTGGAAATCCCTGTAGAACGCCCTCATGTGCTCTATCGGCGTGTTCTTGCTCGTGTGGGCCTTCACCTTCATGAACTCTATCTCCAGCTGCAAGGGCGTGTTGGAGAGCAGCCTGACGAGGTCTGTCTCTGTTGTTATTTTCAGCGGCATAAGGTTCAGGACCACTATGCGCAGCGGCCTGATGTCCTGCATGCGGGCCCTCGAGCTGTCCATCACGAAGATATTTTCCTCTTTGAGCAGCTCTATGGCAGGCAGTTTGTCGGGTAGTTTTAGTGGCATTCTCTTGCTATGTTTCTTGTTTAGAGTGCGGTCTTACCAGATGTTGACTCGCTTGTCCTTAGGCACGAACATGGGGGAATCCTCTCCGATGCCGAAGGCCTCGTACCATGCGTCGATATGCGGGAGCTGGGCGTTCACCCTCCATTTCGCCAGGGCGTGGGAGTCTCTGATGGTGAGGTTGCGGATCTCCTCTGTCCTGATGTTCTGGGCCCACACGCCCGCGTAGGCGAGGAAGAACCTCTGCTCGGGCGTGAAGCCGTCGACATCGCCAAGTGGAGCGTCCTTCGTGGCGTTCTTGAACGCCTGGAAAGCCACCATCAGGCCGCCATGGTCTGCCATGTTCTCGCCCAGCGTAAGGCTGCCATTGGCGCGCAGGCCTGGCAGAACCTCGATATTGTCGTGGAACTTTCGCATCACCTCTATCCTTTCCTTGAAGCGATTTGTATCATCCTCGCTCCACCATTTCCTGAGGTTTCCGTCCTTGTCGTACTGCGACCCCTCGTCGTCAAATCCGTGCGTCATCTCATGGCCTATGACCACCCCGATAGCCCCGTAGTTGAACGCGTCATCAGCGTCAAGGTCGAAGAACGGCTTTTGCAGTATGCCCGCCGGAAATGTGATCTCGTTGGTGCTGGGGTCATAATATGCGTTCACCGTCTGCGGGGTCATATACCACTCGTCTTTGTCAACTGGCTTGTTCAGGCGGGTCTGCACCATGTCGTTGAGCTCCCACTCGTTCGAGGCAAGGATGTTTGGCAGATAGTCCTCGCCCGTCTCGAGGGAGCTGTAGTCCTTCCATTTGTTGGGATAACCGACTTTCACATAGAATGCGTCCAGTTTCTCGTGAGCCACGGCTTTCGTCTCGTCGCTCATCCAGTCCTGCGCGTCAATTCTTTCGCCAAGAGCCACCTGAAGATTCGCCACAAGCTTCTCCATCCTTTCCTTAGCCTCTGGCGGGAAGAAGCGGTCGACGTACAGATGCCCCAGCCCCTCGCCGAGGCTGCCCTCAACGCTTGCCACAGCGCGTTTCCAGCGTGGCTTGTCCTCTTCTCTTCCGCTCATCGTCTTGCCCCAGAAGCCGAAGTTGAGGGCTCTGCTCTCGTCGTCGACGTACGAGCTTGCCATGTTCAGGGCGTGCCACAGATAGAGGTTCTGCAACGCCTCGGGGGTCTCATCCTTAAGCACTTTCTCCACCTCGTGTATCGCGTCTGGTTGCCCGACAATGAGGCTGTCAATACCAACGATGCCGAGGTTCTGGAGGCACTGGTCCCAGTCCACGCCCGCATAGTCGGCCTTCAGCCGCTCGTAGCTCATCTTGTGGTAGTTCGCCTCGGGGTCGCGCAGCTCGGCCATGCTCTTGCTTTTCGCCGCAAGGCGTGTCTCTATGCGCATCACGTCGTCAGAGATTTTCTGAGCTTGCTCGTCAGTGAAACCAGCGTGCTTGCTAAGGTCGACGATGTATTGAGTGTATGCTTCGCGTATGGCGGTGGTGGCTGAATCTGTATTGAGATAATAATCCTTCTGCCCCATCGTCAGTCCGCCTTGGTGAATGTTGAGGATGTTATTCTTGGAGTCCTTCTCGTCCGCGCCTAAGTAAACTCCAAACAAGCCCTGCACTCCTTGCCTCTGCATCCTTGGCCACGTCTCAGCGAGCCACTTCTCTGTCGTTTCTTTTGAGCTTTGGTAATCATCCGCCACGAGGAACTCACACAGCAGCGTCAGCCCCCTTTCGTTGAGCCTAAGGCTGTCCATCGCTGAGTTGTAGATGTCTGCGATTTTGCGCTCAATACTTCCCTCGGGATTGTCCAGCGCAGCCACGCTGTCGATCAGCTCCCTGAGGCGTTTATTGTTCTCCTCTTGCAGAGCGTCGAACGAGCCGTAGCGACTATACTCTGCGGTCAGAGGGTGAGCCTGCTGCCATCCTCCCGTGGCGTACTGGTAGAAGTCCGTGCCCGGGTCTACACTCGTGTCAAGATTTGCCGTGTCAATTCCCGATCTCATTTCCTTTTGGCATGCTGTCAGGACCATAGTCATGGCGACAGCGGTTAAGAGTTTGATCTTCATATAATTGTGTTTGAAAGGATTGATTCTCGGTTTGCGCGGAACAGTCAGGGAGAGACCCCTTTGGCTCTCCATGGCTGCTGAAGTTCCGTCTCGACATTTTATTCCCCATCGGCTTGGCTGCTTGACATTTGTTCGAGTTCCTCCATCGCTTTCGCCCAGTCCTCCTCGAGGGCTTTGCGCTGGCGTTGGAGCGACGCGTGCTTGTCGTAGAGCGCACTGTCCATACTCCCTTCTTGGGTGGACATCTTTGACTCAATAATTTTCATAGCGTTTTCTACTTCCGCAACGGCCGTTTCCGCCTCTTTGATTGTCTGTTCCAGCTTACGCTGTAGGCGCGACCTTTGTTTACGCTCTTCGTACGACTGGCGTGTCTGTGAAGGGGCTTTCTGCGGCTCACTTGGGCTTCCCCCCTGCGCTGGGGTAAGCGTGGCCTCCCTCAGCGAGAATCGGCTCACGAAGTCGTAGATCCCGCCTATATGCTCCCTCACTCGGGCGTTGGCGAACTCGTAGACGCGCGTCACCGTTCCGTCAAGGAAATCCCTGTCGTGGCTCACCACGATGACAGTGCCGTCGAAGTCTCTTATCGCCTCCTTCAGCACGTCCTTCGAGCGCATATCCAAGTGGTTCGTCGGCTCGTCCAATATCAGGAAGTTTACCGGCTCGAGAAGCAGCTTGATCATCGCCAGGCGGCTGCGCTCACCGCCCGAGAGGACTTTCACTTTCTTCTCCGATGCCTCGCCTCCGAACATGAACGCCCCGAGCAAGTCCCTGATTTTCAGCCTTATATCCCCGCGCGCCACGCGGTCGATGGTGTCGAACACGGTCAGCTCCCCGTCAAGCGTTTGAGCCTGGTTCTGGGCGAAGTAGCCTATCTGGACGTTGTGTCCAAGGGTTATCTTGCCGTCGTAGGGGATCTCGCCCATTATGCACTTCACCAGCGTTGACTTGCCCTCTCCGTTGCGCCCGCAGAACGCCACCTTCTCACCCCTGCGAATGGTGAGGTTGACGCCCTGGAACACGGTGTGGTCGTACGCTTTTCCCACGTCCTCACACACGAGGGGGAAATCCCCGCTGCGCCGCGAGCAGGTGAACTTCAGCCTGAGGGCCGCGCGGTCCACCTCGTCCACCTCAATCGGCACTATCTTGGCGAGCCGCTTGATGCGGCTCTGCACCTGCACCGCCTTCGACGGCTTGTAGCGGAAGCGCTCGATGAACTCCTTGGTCTCGGCAATCTCCTTCTGCTGGTTCTCGTACGCGCGAAGCTGCTGTTCGCGGCGCTCCTTGCGGAGTGTGACGAACTGGTCGTAGGGAACACGGTAGTCGTAGATTTTTCCGCAGGAGATCTCCATCGTCCTCTGGCACACGTTGTTGAGGAAGGCCCGGTCGTGGCTGACGAGCATCACCGCCGCGGGACACGCGACGAGGAATTGCTCAAGCCACTGTATGCTCTCGATGTCGAGATGGTTGGTGGGCTCGTCAAGGAGAAGCACATCGGGCTTGCCGAGCAACAGCTTGGCCAGCTCGACGCGCATTCTCCAGCCGCCTGAGAACTCGTTCGTCTGGCGGTCGAGGTCACCTCTGCGGAAACCCAAGCCTGTCAGGATGCGCTCCAACTCCGCCTGGTAGTTCTGCCCTCCCAGTATGCGGAATCTCTCTGAGAGACGGGTGTAGTCGTCAACGATGCGCAGGTAGCCTTCGCTCTTGCAGTCGCCGCTCCCTGCCATCAGCTCCTCGAGACGCCTCAAGCGGCTCAGCGTCTTGCGGAGCTCGCTGAAGGCTTTCTCTGCCTCCTGCCTCACCGTCAGTCCGTCCTCCACCTCCATCACCTGAGCGAGATAGCCCACTGCCAGCCCTGCCGGCATAGTCACTGACCCCACGCTTGGTGCCAGCTGTCCTGCCATCACACGCAGCAGAGTGCTCTTGCCTGCCCCGTTCTTCCCCACGAGGGCCACGCGCTCCCTCTGGTTCACCACGAAGCTGACGTCGCTGAAAAGCGGCTGAGAGCTGAACTCCACACTTAGATGGTCGACACTTATCACGGCTTGGTTTCCGTTTGTTTTTATTGTTACAAAGGTAATGAAAATCGGGGAAACATGCAAGCTTTTCGCACAAGAAAAATATGGCTGCCGGCAAGCCCTTCTGGGTCTCGATGGCGGCAAGCTCTGACGGCTGCCCCGCCCCGATGACAGCCCCCAAGCAGGAAAAGCCCAATAGCATCAAGGAGCGGGTCGAGGAACTGCTCAGGCGGTTCTACTCGGAGAACGGCAAGGTCGGCAAGAGCAACGCCGAGCTTTCCAGCTGGATAGAGACGGCGAGCAAGACGGCAAGCGACCCCGTGGGGCTTAAGAGAGGAACGGCTTCTACTACTCTTAGTAAGCTAACGCGTGAGGGTTTGCTCGCCAGAGGCATAGACAACGGGCTTCTCTATCCGTACGGGACGCTGCCCGATGCTACACAACAAACTCTAAATCTTGACACTGATGATGAATGCGCTCCTTTCTGAGGCCCTATTCTTCGTGTATAGATGTAGTTGCGTCAAGGGGGGGCGGGGGCGTATATATATATATACATATATATACGCACACCCCCTTGACGCAACCACAGCCACAAAGAATAATTTGGCGCATGGTTGCGACATATCGCAAAA
>JAJPZF010000176.1 GCA_021204545.1 Prevotellaceae bacterium | reverse complement strand
CGGCAGAGCATAAGGTAGCGCTCCGTGAACGTCGGGCTGATGAGGTCCTCGTTGCCTATGCCTATCATCTTGAGCCCGAAAGGCTTCTTGTGCCCTTGGGCAATCCTCTTGCTCCCCCACACTGTTGAGGCGTCGCCGTTAGCCCATTCGATGAGGTCAAGCACGTCTTGGATGTACTGCCCCATCTCTTCCATCGGGATGCCGCCCTGCTGCCCGCCGCCCCCGTCGCTCGAGTTAGCGCAAGGCACGCCAGCTGCCACCACGGGCAACGGCTCCATACCCATGTCCTCGCACATCTGAAAGAACTCGTAGTAGCCAATGCGGCGGCTCTGGTGGTAACCCCAGAGGTTGCGCTGTGGCTTGCGGTCCTCGAGCGGACCGATCGTTTCCTTCCAGTGGTACATATTGCCCAAGCCGTCGCCATGCACGAGGCAACCGCCCGGGAAGCGAAGGAACTTCGGGTTGAGGGCCGCGATGGTCTCGGCCAAGTCTTTGCGAAGCCCGTGCCCCTTGTAAGTGTCCTCGGGCATAAGGCTAACCATGTCAAGCACCGTCTCGCCCTCGTGAAGGGGGCGTATGTCAAGCACCGCGCTGTCGCAGTCTGCCTTGGCCACGAGCGTAGCCTTGCATTTCTTCCACTGCCCGCCAGCTGCCACGGTTGTGGAGGCAAGCTCCTTCTCGCCGTCGAGCAGCGTGACGCGCGCCTTGCCGCCACGTAGCCAGAGCGAGAGGTCGTACTTGGCGCCCTTGCGCAGCACAATGCCGTCCCAGCCCGTGTTGCGCAGCGACGCCCCGACGGCTTCCTCGCTTACCTTAAGTCCAACGGCGTGCGGGTTGTTCTCGCTAATGCCCTTAGCGTCGAGGTCAAGCGTAGCGTCTCCCCGAAGCTCCCAAGCCGTGGTCTGGTTCCACTTGCCCTTGCCCCCCGTGTCGTGCGGAGTGTACTCGAAGTCGCCATTCTGCACCAGCTCAGCGTTCAAGCCTCCGTCGGCGCTGTAGTTGATGTCCTCGAAGAACACGCCCATCAGCTTGTCGCTTATCTCTTTAGGCTGACTGGCGTCCACCACGATGTCCGCCCTCACCTTCTTCAGCTTGGCGAAGCGCATGGAGTCGTGCGCGGCGGTCTCGTTGTTCATTCGGCTGCGGGCGTTGAAGGCGGTCCAATAGTCGGTGAGCCTCTCGAGCGTGGCCCTCGGTATGCGTATCTCAGGGGCGCGGCTCGCCTGCTCCACCTCCACGGGCTTGCTGAAATTGACGAGGTCGTAAGTGTTCGTGGCGAAGTACTTCCCTTCCCTGTTGTGGAAGACAACGGTGTACTGGGTTCCGTCGTAGCTTATCTCGGGGCTGAGGCACTGTCCCGCACCACGCATGAACGGGTAGTCCTGCGGCCGCCAGTGCACGAGGTCGCGGGTGCAGGTTACGCCGAACTGCTCCGCCCGTTCGTCAACCTGGAAGACGAGCGCAACCTGCCCGTCCCCGCTCACCGCCCAAGAGGGGGCGTACATCTTCTTGCCCTTGCCCCAAGGCCCATAGTCGCTCGTCAGGATGCAATCCTTCGGCCCCTGGCTCCACACGTTGCCGTCCGAGCTCCACTCAATGAACAGCCCCTCACCCTTCTCGTTGCCATAGGGGCGGACATACACACTGTCCGGCACGCCTGCTCGAAGGGCGCAAGCCACCGCCAACATAGACGCTGTCAACAATGTCTTCATTCTTCCTGTGCTTCTTGCTTTATCACTAAGGTTGTGGTCACTCCGCGGCTCGTCAGGCTGACGGTGTTCTGCCTCTCCTCCTTCGTGGCGTTCTCCTCGAGGGCGATGGGCGCCTTGACGGAGCCTGCCTTGCCGCTCGCCTGGAGCAATGTGACGAACACCTCGCTCTCCTGCTCCTCAGGGAGCGAGAGCTCCCAGTCGCCGTACACCACGAAGGCGAGCGTGTCGGCCACCTGCGTTGCCGTGTCCGTCAGCTCGAACGTGGCCGTCTGCGGGTAGCCGAGGGACGAGTTGTAGTCGTACGCTGCCTGCGGGCGTGTGACGTTGAGCCAGCCCAGCTGAAGGTAGCTTGCCGTGACGGTGGCGCTCCAGTCGTCGTCGCCATAATTATAGATGCTTATCTCCCCCACGCGTGTCTCTCCCGTCGTGTTCGGCTCGAAGGTCACGGGGATGCCTATCTCGTAATAGCCATCGTAGAGGTTCGCTATCTCCTGTGCCGCCAGTTCCGGGTCGAGGGTGATCCACGTGTCGTTGGTCGTCGCCTTGTAGCTGTCGAACGTGGTGAACACGATGGTGTCCATTGGCTGATCGGCGTACATCGCGCCGTACGTGCCGGGGTTAGGGTGAGTCATCGAGATGGCGTGGCGGTAACTCTCTTTGTCGCACGAGGCCAGCAAGCCTGCCGCGGCGAGAAGGATAAAGGCTTTTCTCATATTGGTAAGTGAAATGATACGTTACGCTTGCAAAAATATAAAATCCGCCGCCATTTGCCGCGGCCTGGAGGCTATTTAACGCTTCCGGGCAGGGAAAAGGGGCGAAGGGGCGACGCTATGTTAGTGCGAGACGCAGGCAAATGAGGAAAGAGGGGAGAAGCTTGTGTAAGTTTCGCATTAGTCTGTGACGGGGCGCACGGATCGCCCGATGCTGCGGGCTTCCCAATCCTGTTCGATTATGGCACTATCGAACGAGAACCCGTAGGCGCGCTCAGTATAGCACTCGTATGGCGTGGAGGTCCAATAGTGGCCGACGTATCCATCGTCTAGAAGCAACTCATCTTCATAACTGCCCTCGGCTGGAAGGAAGATGCTATTCCCGTTCGGACCCGTCACCTTACAACCATCGATATCGCCGACAGTAGTCCACGTGTGCTGGCACTTTTCTATCAGTTCATCTATCTCGCTCGCCGTTGGCAAACGCCAAGAGCCTCCCCAGTTGGCGCATGCCGCGTCGTATTTCGGGTTGCCAGCTATATCAGGCATATTCTCCTCATCAACTGTGGCACTGTTCCAATCCCCGTATTCTGGCTTCGTTTTGGTCTCTCCCCAAGCAAAGTGGTCAGCGTAGTAGAATGGAGAGCGAGCCCCGACATTGCAGGTGGCCCACTTCACGCTCAGCCCTAAGTCAACCCACTCGTGACCGTTGATAAAGCCTATTGCCGGCTTTGGGGCAACTGTCTTGCCAAACACAGTCTCGTCAGAATTGGGCGGACACACAAGCTCTTCCATAATGACATCCTGTGGGTTTTTGCTCCTCAGCACGTTTAGCACCTCTGAGGCGGACTGTGGGCGGTTCATCATCGGGGGAGCCATGCACTCCCTTATCAGCTCGACGAGCCACGGGGACACGCCTACGCCTTGCAGGTCGGCAGCGGGGAAGCCCTGGTTGAGTATGTGCGAAGCGTCGGGAGGGCGGTGTCCCGCAAGCATCTTGAACACTGTGCCACCGAGGGCGTATATGTCTATAGTCACGGGGATGCCATTGCCCTCCTGGTAGTCGTTCTGCTCAAGGGGCGCATAACCCTTTGTGCCTCTGCCCACTATGCTGCTACTCTCCGGCGCTTCGCTCACGTCGTACCGCTTGGATAGGCCGAAGCCAATGAGCACAGCGTGACCGTTGCGAACCATTATGTTATGCGGCTTGAGGTCGAGGTGCAGCATTCTGTGCTCGTGCATGAACTGGAGCCCAGAGCATATCTCACGGGCAAGCCTCACAGTCTTCCTTTCGCTCAGCCTGCCGCGGCTGAGGATTAGGTCGTCGAGGCTTCCGCCGCCGATGTACTCCATCGAGTAGTAGACCGTGCCGTTCGCCTCGAACGACTCAAGCACCTTCACAATGTTGGGATGCCGCA
>JAJPZF010000141.1 GCA_021204545.1 Prevotellaceae bacterium | reverse complement strand
GCTTGGGCGGTGTGGTCTGCTTCTCGGTGACGGAGGGCGTGTGCTGCCCGCTCTCTCCTTTGACGAACAGAGGCAGTGCCTTCTCCTCGTCACTGCCCTTCTCTTTAGTCCATAAAGCCTTCCACCCTGGGTCGGTGACGTGCTTGCCCCCAGCACGGAACAGCAGCTCTCCTACCTTCCCCGTGACGGTGGTAGCCTCGAACTTGCAGTCGGGATGGAAGACACCTATGAAGCGGCGGCAGATGAGGTCGTACACCTTCCCCTCCTCCTCGGTCATAGCGTTAGCCCTCACGCCTGTGGGGATGATGGCGTGGTGGTCGGTCACCTTCTTCGAGTCGAACACCTTCTTGCTCTTCAGCAGTGCCTTGCCCTTTATCCTGTCCATAAGCGGGAAGTACGCCCTCAGCCCGTTGAGTATCTGCGGACACTTGGGGTAGACATCGTCGGGCAGGAAGGTGGTGTCCACACGGGGGTAGGTGGTGAGCTTCTTCTCGTAGAGGCTCTGGATGGTCTGGAGCGTGAGGTCTGCGCTGTAGTCGAAGCGCTTGTTGCACTCCACCTGCAGCGAGGTGAGGTCGAAGAGCCTTGGCGGAGCCTCGCTGCCGTTCTTCTTCTCAACGCTGGTCACGGTGAAGGGCAGCTCGCTGATGGAGGCGAACGCCTGCTCCGCCTCCTCCTTCGACTTGAAGCCACGGTCGCCCTCCTCCATCTGGAGGGTGAAGACGGTGCCGCGGTAGAGTGTGGTGAGCACCCAGTAGGGCGTGGGCTTGAAGTTGTCTATCTCTTCCTGCCTCTTCACTATGAGGGCGAGCGTGGGTGTCTGCACCCGCCCTATGCTCAGTATGTGCGAGCCGTCCCGCTTGTCGCTTTGGCTATGGTAGCGCAGTGTGTAGAGGCGTGTGGCGTTGATGCCCAGCGTCCAGTCGCCTATCGCCCTGCACAGCCCCGCCTCGTAGAGGCTGCGGTACTCGCTCTCGTCCCTGAGGCTGCGGAAGCCCTCCGCTATGGCCTCGGGCGTGAGGCTGTTAATCCAGAGGCGCTTGACGGGACACTTCGCCCCCGTCTTCTGTATCACCCACCGCTGTATCAGCTCTCCCTCCTGCCCGGCGTCGCCGCAGTTGACTATGTACTCGGCCTCCCTCATGAGGCGGGCTATCGTCTCGAACTGCCTCAATATCCCCTCGTCCTGCTTAAGCCTGATGCCGTAGCGGGGCGGTATCATCGGCAAAGATCCCAGTGTCCAGCGCTTCCATAGGCTGTTGTACTCGTGCGGCTCCTTCAGCTCGCAGAGGTGGCCGAACGTCCAAGTCACCTGGTAGCCGTTGCCCTCGATGTAGCCGCCTTTGTTCTCCGTGGCGCCCAGTACCTGCGCTATGTCCCTCCCCACAGAAGGCTTCTCGGCAATGCAGACTATCATTAGGTGTAAGGCTGTTCGAGAGCGCAAAGGTACTCTTTTCCCAAGAAAAACGCAACAATCCCCGCTCCTCTGCCTAAGGCTCCGGAATCGGTCCGACGGAGCGACTCCAATCGGTCCGACGGAGCGATTCCAATCGGTCCGACGAAGCGATTTCAATCGGTCCGACGGAGCGATTTCAACTTGTTCGACGAACGTCTTCCAACTTGTTCAATGGAGCGACTCCAACTTGTCCAATGGAGCGATTACGGCGACTGCCCGTGCCTGAAGGGGGCGGCTCGCTTATAATCGCCCCGAGGCACACTTGCTTTGCATGAAAAGCACTATATTCGCGTCGGAAAACATCAGAAACTTGAGGCTCGGGATGGACTGGCTAATACATCTGTTTACTGACACTGACTCCGTGGCGCACATCGCCCTGCTCTACGCGGTGGTCATAAGCGTCGGCTTAGCGCTGGGAAGGCTTAAGATATTCGGCGTCTCGCTGGGGGTGACGTTCGTGCTCTTCGCAGGCATACTGGCAGGGCACTTAGGCTTCACAGGCACCCCTGCCGTCATATCCTACATCCAGGACTTCGGCCTTATCCTCTTCGTCTACTGCATCGGGCTTCAGGTGGGCCCTGGCTTCTTCGAGTGCCTTAAGGACACTGGCGTAAAGCTGAACCTTATGGCTGTGGCCATCATACTGCTCAACGTGGTGTGCTGCGTCGCCCTGTACTTCCTCTTGTTCTGGAAAGGCGGCGCCATCGAGGGAGAGAACGCAAGGAACCTTGCGATGATGGTGGGCGTGATGTGCGGCGCTACCACCAACACGCCCAGCCTCGGCGCAGCGACTGAGGCTTGCGAGCAGATATTCCACGGCAGCGCCCCTGCCATTGCCAACGGCTATGCCTGTGCCTACCCCCTCGCCGTCGTTGGCATCATAGTGGCGACCATTGTGCTTCGCCTCATCTGCCGTGTGAACCTCGCGAAGGAGCAGGAGCAGCTCGACCAGGAGCATGCCGAGAACGCCAACGTGAAGCCGCACAACATGACGCTCGAGGTGTACAACAAGGCTCTCGAGGGGCGGACGCTCTTGCAGGTGAGCCAGTTCCTCGGCAGGGACTTCGTGGTGAGCCGCATACTGAGCCAAGGGCATCTGTCCATTCCTAACCGCAATACTGTCTTCCACCTCGGGGACAAGATGTACATCGTATGCGCTGAGGGCGACGCCGAGGCTATCATTGCCTTCATCGGACCGAAGTGCGACGTGGAGTGGGAGCAGCAGGATGTGCCTCTCGTGAGCAGGAAGGTGCTTGTGACGCAGCCCCGAATGAACGGCAAGACGCTTGGCTCGCTGCACGCAAGCTCCGTCTACGGGGTGAACGTGACACGCATACGCCGCAGCGGTATGCAGCTCTACGCTAACCGACACCTCCGCCTGCAAGTGGGGGACAGCCTCACGGTCGTCGGGCCTGAGGATGCCGTAGAGCGTATCACTAATATTATGGGTAACTCGGTGAAGAGCCTCGACCACCCCAACCTCTCGGCCATCTTCGTGGGCATCTTCGTTGGTGTCGTCCTTGGCTCGCTGCCGATAGCCATCCCGGGCATCCCCACGCCCGTCAAGCTGGGTCTCGCCGGCGGACCGCTCATAGTCTCAATCCTCGTCGGGCGCTTCGGCTACCGCGCCAAGCTCGTGGCTTTCACCACGACAAGCGCCAACCTGATGCTCCGCGAGATAGGGCTGGTGCTCTTCCTTGCGAGCGTGGGCATTAAGGCCGGAGCCACCTTCATAGAGACGGTGAAGAGCGGCGACGGGATAAGCTATATATGGAGCGGCTTCCTCATCACTGTCATACCTATCCTTATAGTAGGCGTGGTGGCCCGCCTGAAGTACAAGGTGAACTACTTCACCCTCATGGGGCTTATAGCCGGCACCACAACCGACCCTCCCGCCCTCGCCTACGCCTCGCAGACGGCAGGCAACGAAGCCCCCGCTGTGGGCTATTCCACCGTTTACCCGCTGAGCATGTTCCTGCGCATCGTCGTCGCGCAGGTCATCATCCTGCTCCTGTGCGTAGCTTAGGCGCCCTATACCTTATTATATATAGCCCAAGGCACTTTTTACGTGACTTTTAGAAAAAAGTCGCCCGAATGTTTGGCTGGTAACTCCCAAAGCTATACCTTTGCGGTCGCTTTCCCGATTTGAGGGCTTAGCGAAGAGTTCATTGATAGATTTCCATAGACAGATAGAAGAAGGTACAGTTAGAGCGTAGAAGAATGAGGTTCGTAATGATCCCCGCAGTTGCGGAGAAGATACGGAACAAATGACCACTTCCCGTCGCCGCCCTGTCCATTCGGGGCGGCCTAAAGAGTGAAGTCAGTCACTACAGAAACAAGAAAGTACAATGAAGAGTTTGATCCTGGCTCAGGATGAACGCTAGCT
>JAJPZF010000249.1 GCA_021204545.1 Prevotellaceae bacterium | reverse complement strand
AATACTCCTCCGAGGAATTGGGGAAGTCCCCCGCCTTAACGTCCGCCACGTAGTTGCCTATCGCGTCCGTCATTACGGAGCCGAGGTCGGCGTAGCGGCGAAGGAACTTAGGCGAGAAGCCCTTCGTCATGCCCAGCATGTCCTGAGCCACAAGCACCTGACCGTCAGCCTGCCCCGCCCCGATGCCTATGACGGGGATGGAAAGCTCGGAGCACACCCTGGCGCAGAGCTTCGCCGGTATCTTCTCAAGCACCACGGCAAAGCAGCCCGCCTCCTCGAGCATGCGGGCGTCGCTCAACAGCTTGTCCGCCTCCGCCTGCTCCTTAGCCCTCACGGCATACGTGCCGAACTTGTTGATGCTCTGGGGCGTCAGCCCAAGATGTCCGCATACGGGAATGCCAGCGGCGAGGATAGCCCTCACGGTCTCCATTATCTCCTCTCCGCCCTCCAGCTTCACGGCGTCGCAGCCCGTCTCCTTCATTATGCGTATGGCGTTGGTCACACCCTCCGTGGCGTTCACCTGATAAGAGCCGAAAGGCATGTCGCACACCACGAGAGCTCTCTTCGTAGCCCTCACCACGCTGCGGGCGTGGTATATCATCTCGTCGACGGTGATGGGCAGCGTGGTGTAGTTGCCCGCCATGACATTGCTCGCCGAGTCGCCCACGAGGATGACGTCAAGCCCCGCCCCGTCGAAGATGCTCGCCATAGTGTAGTCGTAAGCCGTCAGCATGGCTATCTTCTTGCCCTGCCGCTTCATCTCGATGAGCCTGTGGGTTGTCACCTTACGGCTGTCCTCAACAATATAAGCCGCCATAGTCCTTTTCCTTCCTCTATAGTTAGATTAGGCCGCAAAGGTAGCTAAAATCCGAGCGGTTCTGCATATCTTCGCGCAAAATAACTGCCTAAGGGAATGCCTTCTTCCATACTCATCTACAGCGCCTCGGCGGGCAGCGGCAAGACTTTCAACCTCGCCGCCCGCTACATCTCCCTGCTCGTGGAAGGGAGAGACCCGCGAGCTTTCGCACGCACTCTTGCCGTCACCTTCACCAACAAAGCAACACAGGAGATGAAGGACCGCATACTGGAGCAGCTCTACGGCATAGCCCACTCGCTCCCGGAGAGCGAGGCGTACCTGCGGAGCGTGAGGTCGATGCTCAGTAGTCGCCTCACCGACGACGAGATAAGGACACGCTCAAGGGAGGCTCTCAGCGCCATCCTGCACGACTACTCCCGCTTCAGCGTCAGCACCATCGACACCTTCTTCCAAGGCGTGCTGCGCAACATGGCCCACGAGCTGGGGCTCAACGCCCGCCTGCAGGTTGACATCTCCAACGACGAGGTGACGGACCTCGCCATAGAGAACCTGCTCGCCAGGACCGAGGCGGGAGACGGACTGCTGCGCTGGCTGATGGAGTACGTGGAGGAAAGCGTAGGCGAGGGAAGCAGGTGGGACATCAGGGGCAGGCTCAAGGCGATGGCAAGGCGGCTGTTCGAGGAGAGATACCTCCGCCGCAGGCTCAACCCTGCCCACAACAAGCCTTTCAGCGTGGAGAACGTGGGGAGCTTCAAGGCACGGCTGCTCGAGCAGAAGAGCCGCCTACCCGACCTCACGGCAACGCTCGCCGACCAGTTCGACGCGGAGCTTCAGGCTACTGGCTACAGCTATGAGGACATCACTTGGGGCTCACGCCTGAGAACATACATAGAACACTTGCGGCGAGGCGAGATAACCGACACCCAGCTTATCGACACGGTGAAGGCTATGATTAACACACCCGAGGAGAAGCTCACCGTGGGCAAAGGCTCGAGGAAAAGCCCTTTGCCGAACGCCGCCCACTTCGGGGAACTTCTGGGCAGCATAGCGCAAGCCCAACAGGAGGCAAGCCCCATGCTCATCGCCGTCAACCTGCTGCTCAACAGCCTCTCGCCCCTCGGCGCCCTCGAGGCCATAAGCCAGGAGATAAAGGGCATCAACAAGGAGAACAACCGCTTCTCGCTTGCCCACACGCCCATCCTGCTCAGGGAGATGGTGAAGGAAGACGACGCGCCCTTCGTGTTCGAGAAGAGCGGCACAAGGTACGACAACGTGATGATTGACGAGTTCCAGGACACAAGCTCCCTTCAGTGGGACAACTTCCAGACGCTGCTCGCCAACAACTCCTCCACGGGCGGGCTGAACATGGTGGTGGGAGACGTGAAGCAGAGCATCTACCGCTGGCGCAACGGCGACTGGCACATCCTTCAGCAGCTGCTCTCCGACCCGAGGAACAAGACCATCCCGCTCAACACCAACTGGCGGAGCAGGGGCAACATCGTCAGCTTCACGGGCGGGTTCTTCAAGCGCGCCGCAGCCTTGCTCGACAGCGCCGCCGGCGGCACAGCCCTGCAAGACCTATATAAAGATGTCGCCCAGCATACTGCCCCCGGGAAGGAGCAGGGAGGCTACGTCAGGGTGCGCATACACCTGGAGCAGAAGAACGAGAAAGAGAGCACGCCCTCTTGGAAGGACGTGATGCTCGACGACCTCGTCGAGCAGATAAGCCTGCTGCACGAGCAGAAGGGCGTGCCTTACAAGGAGATGGCCATCCTCGTGCGCAGGCTCAGGGACATCGCCCCAATCGCCCGACGCTTCAGCAAGGAAGACCCGCAGCTGCGCCTCGTCAGCGACGAGGCTTTCCGCCTCGGCTCTTCCACGGCCGTCAACATCATCGTCGACGCCCTGCGGGTGCTTCAGGCGGGAAGGCTAAGCCCCACCGACGTGACAGTGCGCTCGCTCATCCTGAACTACCAGTGCGACGTGCTGAAGGCTAAGCCTCGCTCCGACACCGGCATCCTCTTCGGCAAGCCCGAAAGCCTGCTGCCCCCCGAGTTCACCAGCAACATCGACTCTCTCTCACGCCTGCCCTTGCAGGAGCTATGCGAGAGGCTCTACCGCGTCTTCCGCCTGAGCGAGACGGAGGGACAGGACGCTTACCTGCTCTGCTTCTTCGACGAGCTCCAGACGTTCGTCGGCGACAACTCGTCCGACGCGCAGCTCTTCCTTCGCCAATGGGACGAGAGCTTGCGGGACGATGCCATACCCGCTGGTGAGGTTGAGGGCATCCGAGTGCTGACCATCCACAAGGCGAAGGGCTTGCAGTTCCACACCGTGTTCTGCCCCAACTGCGACTTCGACATAACGAGGTATCACCAGAACGACTACCTCTGGTGCGACCCTCACTCCGAGCCTCTCGACGGGCTCGGCGTGCTGCCCGTCAGGTGCGGCAAAGGCTTCGGGGTCTCGGTCTTCTCGAAGGAACACCAGCAGGAGCAGACCGACAGGCGTGCTGACGCCCTCAACCTGCTCTACGTGGCCTTCACACGGGCAGAGCAGAACCTCTTCGTGTGGGGCAAGGCCAAGCCCTCCTTCGACATTCAGAAGACCACCTTCACAGTGGGCGAGCTGCTTCTCTCGTGCCTCGACTTCAGAGGTGAACTATGTGAACTCGGCAAGCCCGACACCTACGTCCCGCCCCGCAAGCGGCAAGCCTCTGAGAACAAGATAAGCCCCACGCCCACGCCAGAGCGCATAGAGATGCTCTCCTGCGAGGGCAGCTTCGAGTTCCGGCAGAGCAAGCCCTCAAGGGAGTACACCAGCAGCCCCGAAGGCGGTGCGGAGAAGCCCGTCAGCTACATAGAGCGGGGAAGCCTGCTGCACAAGGTGTTCAGCCTCATCAGCACCAAGGAAGACACTCACAAGGCAGTGAGCCAGCTTCTCGGCGAGGGCATTATCAGCAGCACTGACGAGGCACGGATGATTGAGGCGTTCGTCACCGAGCGGCTCGAAGCCCCCGAGGCGGCGGACTGGTTCTCGGGCGGCTACGACCTGATGAACGAGCGTGACATCATCAGC
>JAJPZF010000204.1 GCA_021204545.1 Prevotellaceae bacterium | reverse complement strand
GCATCGACCCCGACTCCATATATATTAATGGTAACAAGGACGACCAAGGCAACGTCGTGGGCGGCAGCCTGATCGACTTGCACAATCGCGACATCTTCGCCCTCAATGGCTACATCCACCAGGTTCACAGCGTGGTGGCCCCAAGCAACGAGACACTGGCGGACATCCTAACAGGCTACGTCGACCAAGAGACGGAAGGCTACCTCGTGATGGCTAAGCTCGCGCTGGCCTGCGGGCTTAAGGACACGCTCAGCCGCATCAAGGACGAGACGTACGAGAACCTTTACCTTACCGACGCCCTCACCGTGGGGCACGGCTACCTGCCACAGCACCGCAAGTTCGGCTTCACCATATTCGCCGAGACTGACGACTTCTGGCGGCAGCAGCTCGGCAAAGAGCCCCGCGACATCTCGCCCAAGGACGTGCAGCAGTGGGTGGTGAGCAAGGGGCTTTACCCCAACGCCAAGGACAACACTGACTACGAGGCCTACGACAACGCCCTCAACCAGTTCGTCACTTACCACATACTGCCGATGCGCATCCCCGTCAATAAGCTCGTCATCCACTACAACGAAAAAGGCTACTACTACGCCACGTCAACGCGCTACTCCATCCCTGTCTGGGAGCTCTACACCACAATGGGGGAGCGCCGCCTCATCAAGCTCTACCAATGCACCGACGTTGACGGCATCTACCTTAACCGCTTCCCGACGCTCGACAACGGGCGGCACGGCACTTACCACGAACTGAGCTGCGACGCCGACAAACAGGGCTTCATCGTCAACACCTCGGAAGCTCTTGGCTACGTCAACGGCTACATCTACCCCATCTCGCCCGCAGGCAGCCAGGGGCCCGTAACATTGTCATACACGCAGGACACACGGGAGAACTTCCAGAAGCAGCGGCTCCGCTTTGACGTGGCAGGCTTCTTCCCTGAGCTGATGAGCAACGACATACGCGCCAACCGTGTTGCCACCGACGAGAACCAAAGTGTGGGCTTCCCCGAGACAACGCAGTACAACTACCTCGAGAACGTTACCATCGAGGAGGGCTCAATATTCAGCTACCTGCTCGGCTTGGGGAAAGGATGGCAAGACTACCAAGGCGACGAGATATACGTGACGGGGCGTTACGAGATGACCTTCCTGCTGCCGCCCGTGCCGGTAAAGGGGACATACGAGCTTCGCTACGCTGTGCAGAACAACTCGAACAAGAGGGGCATGTGCCAGGTTTACTTCGGAAGCGACACCAACAACCTTTACGCCATGGGCATACCGCTCGACCTGCGCATTGGCGGCACAAGCAGCATCCTCGGCTGGGAGGCTGACACTGACGACGACGACTACAACGCGGAGATTGACAAGCGTATGCGCAACAACGGCTTCATGAAGGGGCCCGAGCATTACCACGCAGGCACGGGAAGCTCCGGCACGGCACGAGAGTCGCAATACACAACGCGCCGTATCATCGTGCGTCAGGACATGGACCCCGACACGCACTATTATCTCAAGTTCAAGTCAGTGCTTGAGGACGACACGAAAGAGTTCTTCATGGACTACATCGAGCTGTGCGCGAAGGAGGTCTACGATAACCCGCAGACCCCTGAAGACATCTGGTAGGTCAGAACATCCTTATCCCCATCACGTGGCGCATCTCGTCGAGCGTCTTGCGCACCTCAACCCTCACACGCTCCGCACCTTCCTGTCGCACGCGGTTCAGGTAGCCAGTGTCGGCGTACAGGCTTTCGTAGCGCTCACGCATCGGTGAGATAACCCTGATGATACCTTGCGCAATCTCCCGCTTCAAGTCGCCGTAGCGGATGGAGCAATCGTTCCACGCGGCGGTGAACTGCGTGACCGTAGCCTCGTCGCTTACGAGCCTGAGCAGGGTGAACAGGTTCTGGATAGGCTCGCTCATCGGTGAGCAGGGCTCGGTGGGCGACATGCCGGTGACCGCCTTCTTCACTTTCTTCTCCACCGTCCTGTCGTCGTCGTTAAGGTAGATACAGTTGCCTTCGCTCTTCCCCATCTTGCCCGAGCCGTCGAGCCCCGGCACTTTCACTGGCTCGCCCTTCGCCTCATAGGGGTAAGGCGGCACGAGGAGCTGGCAGTGGTAATAGTGGTTGAAGCGGTTCGCGAAGTTGCGCGCCATCTCGAGGTGCTGAAGCTGGTCCTTGCCGACTGGCACGTAGTGAGCCTTGTGCTGCAAGATGTCCGCCGCCATCAGCACGGGGTAAGTCAGCAGCCCTGCGTTGACGTTGTCCGGCTGCTTGCGTGCCTTCTCCTTGAACGCCACTGTCTTCTCCAGCTCGCCAAGGTAGGCGTGCATATTAAGCAAGGTGTATATCTCGCACGTCTCAGGCACGTCGCTCTGCACGTAAAGCATGCATTTCCCAGGGTCCAGCCCGGCGGCGAGGTACTCCGCCAGTATCGAGCGCACGTTGCCATTGAGCAGCTCCGGCTCGGGCTGCGTGGTGAGCGAGTGATAGTCGGCGATGAAGTAGCGGCAGTCATACTCCTGCTGCATCTCGACAAAGTTGCGCAGCGCCCCGTAGTAGTTGCCCAGGTGCAGGTGGCCCGTTGCGCGTATGCCGCTCAGCACAATCTTCTTCTCCATAACGTTTGAAGGCTTACTGTTCTTTTTTCCCTTGCAAAGGTAGGGCTTTTCTGCGGCAATCGCCGTACATTTGCCTAACAAACTCTGGACTATGACAAAGCTATTGGCACGGGCGCTGCTTATCGTGGCGTGCCTCGCGACCGCGCGGGAGGCGGAGGCACGAGGGAAGGTGGACTGCTCGTGGGGTTACACCGACGAGCGGTACAGCGAGCCAGGGCAGTTCCCCCGCGGTAAAGACGTGAAGCCCTCCATTGAGCTCTCGGCCTGGCGAGGCGAGAGGGTGAACGCGCAGCTTGTGGCCGTGAACCTCGGGACGGATAGCGTGGAGGCTTCGTTCACGTTGTCGCCGCCTGCCGACGGCGTGAGCGTTCGCGCGGGCTGGGTGGAGGATGTGCTTGCCGACAGCTTCTGCGACTGCGCCTCGCACGATATTGATGAGTACGGCCGCCGCCTCATGCCCGACCGCATCAGCCGTGAGCATCGTCGCCTCATCGCTCCCAGGGCGGCCAGGGGTGCGTGGCTGACGCTCTTCGTGCCGCAGGACATCGAGGCAGGCACCTACGAGGGGAGCGTCGCGGTAAGCATTGGCGCAGAGGAGTTCACGCTGCCCTACCGGCTGCGCGTCGTCGACCGTGTGCTGCCGCCTGCCAGCGAGTGGGGCTTCCACCTCGACCTTTGGCAGAACCCCTACGCCGTGGCCCGCTATCACGGCGTGCGGCCGTGGAGCGACGAGCACCTCGCGCTCCTGCGCCCGCTTATGGAGGAACTGGCGTCGGCAGGGCAGAAGGTGGTGACCGCCACGCTTACCGCCCGCCCGTGGAACTCGCAGACGGAGGACCCGTTCGGCAGCATGGTGACGTGGATAAAGCGTGCCGACGGGTCGTGGCTCTACGACTTCACCGTCCTCGACCGCTGGGTGGAGTTCATGGCCTCTTGCGGCATCGACCAGCAGATAAATTGCTACTCGATGATTCCTTGGAGGCTCTCGTTCGAGTACTTCGACCAGGCGACGGGCAGCCTTCAGGAGCTTAGCTGCGCGCCCGGCGAGGAGGCTTACGACGACTTCTGGGGCGGAATGCTGCGCGAGCTTGCCCGCCACCTCGAGGCAAAGGGCTGGCTCTCGAAGACGTGCATAGCCATGGACGAGCGGCAGCCCGGGCAGATGCGCAAGGCTATGGACCTGATACACTCCGCCGCGCCGGGCCTGGGCATATCGCTCGCAGGCAACTACCACCCTGACATCGAGGCGGAGCTGCGCGACTACTGTGTCGACATCTCGCAGCTCGATGGGC
>JAJPZF010000096.1 GCA_021204545.1 Prevotellaceae bacterium | reverse complement strand
CGCTCTTGGCCAGCCCGAGGGCGTGCAGGCGCGTGTAAGCCTCTATCATGTCCTCGCCGAGCCACGCCCCGCTCTCGTTGATGCGCAGCTGGCTGCACTGGGCGATGACCTGGTGGAAGGCCTTGTTGAAGGAGACGGTCATCGTGCCTTTGCGCAGGAGTGTGCGCATGGAGTGCGATATGTGTATCTCGCTGGGGAAGATGACGAAGCGGCGCATGGGGCACCACCAGGCTATCATTCCCTCACGGAAGTCGTACCAGGGGAAGATGCCGTGCCCGTAGGCAAGCATGAGCCTCTCTACACTGAGGTCGCCGCCCACGGCCAGCAGGCCGTTGCTCTCTCCGTTGCGTGGGTTGGGGAAGGCTATTCTCTCATCGAGCAAGTAGATCATTAGCTTCGACGACAATGTCGCCGCCCCGGCGGAGCTTGCCGTAGAGTATCTCCCTCGTGAGCAGCGGTACGAGCATGCTTTCAATGGTACGGTCCATCTCCCTTGCGCCGTACTGCCTCGAGTAGCCTCGCTCGAGAAGGAGGCTGCGGGCGGCGGGCGCGAGCGTGAGGCTGACGTTGCGGGCTGTGAGTTTGGATTTGAGTTCTCCCAGCTTCTTGTCGAGGATGAGTTCCGCCATGGGTCGGTCCATATCGCGGAACACGATGGTTGAGCTGAGACGGTTCAGGAATTCGGGCTTGAATATTCTCTTTACTTCCTTGAGCATAGCCTCGCCAGTGGTCAGAGTGCTGGCGAAGCCCACGGAGGCCTGCGAGGCGTGCTGCGCCCCGGCGTTGCTTGTCATGATGATGACGACGTGGCTGAAGTCCGCCTTGTTGCCGCGGTTGTCGGTGAGCTTGCCGTAGTCCATCACCTGAAGCAGTATGTTGTATATGTCGCTGTGCGCCTTCTCTATCTCGTCGAGCAGCAGCACGCAGTTGGGGCTCTTGCGTATGGCGTCGGTGAGCAGGCCGCCGTCCTCGTAGCCGATGTATCCCGCGGGCGAGCCTATGAGCTTGGCGACGGTGTGCTTCTCCGTGTACTCGCTCATGTCGAAGCGTATAAGCTCAACGCCGAGCTCCTGCGCAAGCACTCGTGAGACCTCCGTCTTGCCCACGCCCGTGGGGCCTACGAAGAGCATCGAGGCCATAGGCTTCTGCCCGTCGGTGAGACCAGCCTTCGCCATCTCCACCGCTTGCACGACCTTGGCCACCGCCTCGTCCTGCCCGTATATCCTGCTGCCTATGCGCTGCCCGAGCGTGCGCAGGAGGTTGTTGTCCTGCTCCCTTAGGGCCTCCGCCTTGAGGTTGCACATCCTCGCCACCATCTCGCTGAGCAAGTCCTTGTCCACCACTTGCCGCGCCTTCGCGGTGGGGTGTGTCTCGCGCCACGCCCCCGCCTCGTCGAGCAGGTCTATCGCCTTGTCGGGCAGGGCTCGCCCCTTTATGTGGCGGTCGCTCAGCAGTGCGGCGTACTCCATCGTGCCTTTGGCGTAGGAGACGCTGTGGTAGTCCTGGTACTTTCTCTTAAGCCCTTTCAGTATTCTCACGGTGTCCTCGAGCGAAGGCTCTGCGATGTCTATCTGCTGGAAGCGGCGCAAGAGGGCTGGCTGTCGGCTCATGTATCGGCTCATCTCGGCGTAGGTGGTGCTGCCGATGAAGCGAAGCTCGCCCTCCTCCATGTAAGGGCGCAGTATCTGGCTTGCGTCGAGGCTGCCCTCCATCTGCCCGGCTCCCACCATGTTATGCACGTCGTCGATGTAGACTATTGCCTTCCCCTGCTGCTCGAGAGCGTCGAGCACTCCCTTCATCCGCTTCTCGAACTCGCCCCTGTAGGAAGAGCCGGCGAGCAGAGCGCCGAGGTCGAGCTCCCATATCTTGTAGCCTTTGAGCCTCGCCGGCACTCTCCCCTTGCTCAACAATGCGGCGAGGCCACGGGTGAGAGCCGTCTTGCCCACTCCGCTCTCGCCCACGTGCAAGGGGTTGTTCTTGTCCTTGCGGCAAAGCACTTGCAGTGTCCTCTCCAGCTCCTTCTCCCTTCCTATCAGCGGGTTAAACTCACGCACACGGTCGTTAAGGCAGGAGACGTACCTCTTCCAGTGCTGCCCCGCCTCGTCCTGCTCCTCGTCCTCCGCCGCCTCCGTGCCGTCCATCGCCTCGTCAAGCTCGTCCTCGAGGTCGTATATCTTAACGAGGTAGCCCATAAGCTCGGCGGTGGAGCACTGGATGTTGCTCTCGAGCAGCGAGTGGGCGTAGCTGTCGGGCAGGCGAAGCAAGGCGTTAATGAAGTGAGGCACGCTGACGACATCCACGTCAGCCCCCGCGGCTGCCTGATACGCCCACTTGATTGACTGGTTCAACTGATTGGATATTGTCAGCTCGTACTCCTGCTGCCGGGGCACTCTCTCGAGCTTGCTCAGGTAATTATACACGCCTTCTAGCACCGCCTTCTCGCTTGCCCCCGCCTCATAGCATAGGGCGTGCTTGAAGGCGTCCTGCTGCATAAGAGCCGAGAGCACGTGCTCCGGCGTGATGAACTCAGAGCGGTTGAGCGTGGCGGCCTTGACGGCGTCGCTCAGCGCTTCCTGCAAGTATTTTGATTGTTCCATCGCTTCCTTCTCAAATGTTATAAAGCAAATCCCCCGCGCCTCGCCTACTCCTGCTCGCAGGTTATCCTGAGCGGGTAGCCGGCTTCCTTGGCCATCTTCGTGGCCTTGTCCGTCTTGCTCATCGCGATGTCACGGGGATACACGCCAACAGTAGCCTTCCCCTGCCTGTGTACCGCCATCATCAGCCCCTGCGCCTCGGCTTCCTTCTTGAAGAACACAACACGCAGCACCATCACGACAAAGTCCATCGTCGTAAAGTCGTCGTTATGAAAGACAACCCGAAAGCCTCTCGGCCACTCGACGCGTACGCGTGCTTTCGGCTTGCCTGCTGTTTGGTTCTTCTCCATTGTCGCTTAGGGCATACCGTGTTACAGGTGCAAATATAGAACAATTACTGTAGAACGTCCATCTGGCAAGGCACAAAAAATAATGTGTGCAGCCGCCTACTGCGCACTATCTTGACGAAAATCAATTTCCGCCTGCCTGGCTTTGCCCGATGGATCAGGCGCTTCCACGTCCTCGTCGCAGCGTATCCCACGCCCCTCAAGCGCACTGCGGACGCTGAGGGCAACGTGATAGGCAAGGTTCACTGGCACGGCGTTGCCTATCATCTTGTAAGCCAGGTTCAGATCGCCGTACAGGAACCGGAAGTCGTCCGCGAAGGTTTGCACGCGAGCCACCTCACGCACTGTCATGCGTCTATACAGCTTCTCCGAGCCTTCGCTGAACACTTGCAGATTCTTCTCCACCTTAATCATCTTCGGTGCTTGCGGGTGCAGCTGGCATTGCCTGCCGCTCGCCTGCACAGTGAATGCGGGCTCATCCCACGAGCGCACCCTGTTCCTCGACATGAAGATGGGCGAGAAAGCCCCTACGTAATACTCGTTGTTCGGCACCTTGCAGGCGTTCCCGTTGGTGCGGTTTCCCTGTTTGGCAGGGATGGCTGTGTATTGCAAGTCCCATATCGCCTCACGGAGCGTGGGCTTGTGCGGCAGAGGTTCGGGATATTTATAGTTGTCCACTCGCAAATCTTTGCGGAAACCCACGTAAAAGACGCGCAGTCTGTCCTCCGGCACATTGTAGTCGTTGGCGTTGAGCAGCTTAAGATTCACGTCGTAACCAGCGTCCGCGAACAGACGCATAAAGCCGGCGACTGCCAGGGAATGCCGCTTGGCGAGCATGCCCGACACATTCTCCGCCACGAAGAACAGCGGCCGCACAGCCCTCAGGATACGTATGTACTCGTAGAACAATTGCCCTCTGTCGTCGTCAATCCCCCGCAACGCCCCCGCCTCGCTCCACGACTGGCAGGGCGGCCCGCCTA
>JAJPZF010000002.1 GCA_021204545.1 Prevotellaceae bacterium | reverse complement strand
CCTGCCTACCTTTATATATAGAGAGCGGTGAGGCAGGTGATCTTTAAGATAGAGACTGGAGAGGGCTTACTGCTTCTCTAACACCATTATCTCTTCGTCGTAAGAACCCTCGTCAACGTAATGGTAATAGTAGGTGAGCGTCTTCCCGCTGATGCTGAAGGTGCCAGTGTAGGTTAAGTCCACATCTCCGTCTTCATCGAGAAAGATCAGCTTTAGCGTGGTTCCGTCGTAAGTGTACTTGTGCCGGTCAACGATCGTCTCATCGCCATAGTACCACGTGTCGGTGAATGTGCCATCCTCATAGAAGGTGAAGCAGTCGCCCACGAAGTCATCGTCACCAACCGTGACTGTCCATTTCCCCACCAGAGACGAGCTGCCGCTGTTGTCGTCGTCATCGTCGGAGCAAGCCGTGAAGCCCGCGCACAGTGCCACTGCCACGAGGGCGATGCCTAATAATCTTAATGCTTTCATTGTTTTGTTTGTTAAAAGGTTAGTAAAAAGGTGTTGTCTATTCATTGCTTACTGGATGAACTCCAGGTTGTCGAAGTCGATGCTCTGCTTGCCGTAGACGTAGAAGCCCACGCCAGTTGTCTCCAGAGGGAAGTATCGCAACTCAAGAGCCTTCATGTCATTGACGTAGAACTCAAGCTTGTTGAAGGTGCTTTTCAGTCCGAGTTTCAGCTCGGTTTTCTTCTGTGACTTCAGCTTTATTGTATTGCCGAATCTTCCCACCAGCTTGCCGTCCACAAACCGCTCATAAAGGGCAGCTCCCTCGGTCACCCTAAACACGATGAAATTGTAGTCGTCT
Source organism: Prevotellaceae bacterium (assembly GCA_021204545.1). Taxonomy (GTDB): domain Bacteria; phylum Bacteroidota; class Bacteroidia; order Bacteroidales; family Bacteroidaceae; genus Physcousia. The sequence continues at coordinate 3,139 of JAJPZF010000002.1, read as the reverse complement.
CTGTAGTTGACTATCAAGCCGAACTCATTCTTCTCGCTCACGCTCTTCACGAAAGCGTCGCACTTCATCTCGAAGTCGTTCGTGATGTCAAGTGGAGCATAGCAGTGTGTAGAGATGCGGCTGTCGCTGTTTTTCCCCTCCACGTGCATCTTGCCGTCAACGATCAGAGCCTCACCGTCGTCGGCAGAGATCTCTGTCCATCCATAATCGTTTGTGTCGAACGTGTCGACAATCTGGGCGTTGGCTGCTGCCGCGACCATGAACGCCACAACTGACATAATCTTTCTCATAGCTTCTTAAAGGTTTATTGTTTGCCTAATCTTGTTTGAAACTCGCTTACTATGGGCTCGAACTCCTTCACCACCCTGTTAATCTCCCTGTACGACTCCTCTCTGTGCCGCCCCTGTATGGGAGCCGCCTCCGAGGATATCTTGATCTGGAACGTCAGGTCGCCGCCGATGTTGCTCTCTTTCACGGAGACTCTTGTCCTGACAACCCTTTCCACCTCAGGGAACAGCTGGTATTTCCACGGTGTCTGCACGAAGCCCGAGGCGAAGTCTGTCGTCTGGATCTCGTCGAAGTAGTTGAGCAGAACCTGGTGGATCATCTTCCAGGCCATCTCTGTGTTCTTGTGTCCGTTCTCGTCCACCGAGTAAAGATCCTTCGACACCTGCACGGCGAAGTACTTGTTTGCGGTTCCGCTCGCCACGGTAACGTCGAGGAACGCGTCCCTCCTGAGGGTGTAGGCGATGGCATTACGGCTGTCGTTGGCGAATATCTTCACCTCAAGCGGCACGTAGTCCTCCTCCTCCATCCTCACCACGACGAAGCCGTCGCTCTTCTTCATGGTGATCTGCGCCACCCCGTCGCCGACGTAGTTGCCGTCGACGTAGATCTTGGCGGTCGACGGTGTGACAGTGACCTTTCTCACTATCTTGCCGTATGAGGCCAGAGAGGTGAAAAGCAGGAGAAGCGGCAAAGCCTCTCTCATAATCTTCGTTAGTCTTTCCATTGATTTTAGTGTTGATTGGTTAGTAAAGTGCTATAGTTCGTACCTCATTGTGTGGTCTCTATGGCTTTCGAGCTTGGACAACAAAAAAACGTGGACTGATTCTTCGTCTACGCTTCCTAAGGTATCGCCAAACACCGTTGCACTATATACGAAACTAAGCCCACGCTTGCGCGCGAACATCAGCTGTCTTCTTAGTGCTTTTCTAAACTTGGCGATTTATAGGAAGCAAGAACTAAGCTAACGCTTTATCTATGTGTCCTACTCTTGGTCTTTACATATCGGTGCTGTTTTTATGTTCGATGGCGCGAAGATAGGCAATAATTCTCATCCGCAAGGCGTGCGAGCGGGTAAAATCACATGGAAACCGGGAAACGCCCACCAACCTCTCTATATACGGGGAGGTATGGTAGGTGGTGTCTGGTTGAACAGAGCACTTCACATTCCGAGCATCAGTGTCGGTTGGATGCCGAGTACCCGGCACAGCAGCCTCGCTATCTTCAGGGTGGGTTCGGAGCGTCCGGCAACACAGTCGTTCACACGCGAGGGGCTTACACCAATCTCCGAGGCGAGCTGCCGTTGTGTCATTCCCTTTTCGTCAAGGGCAAGCTCTATCAGTTCGGCTACGGTAGGTTTGGCGATGGGGTAGTGATAGAAGCTCCTCAATCCTTGCCTCCGCATACTCATGCTGTTCTTTAGTGATCTCCTTCATAAGGTGTGTCTACTTCAAGAGTTTCACGAAGCTGGTGGGGTAGGGTGTCTCGAATTGGAGGCGCTCGCCCGTCGTGGGATGGGTGAGGAACAGGCGGAATGCGTGTAGGCATAGTCTGTCCAAAGGGCCAGGGCCGCTGCCGTATTTGATGTCGCCCACGACGGGATGCCCGATGTCTGCCATCTGCACACGGATCTGGTTCTTTCTGCCAGTCTCGAGGCGCATCTCTACGAGCGAGAAGCTGTCCGTGCATTGCAGGGTATGATAGTGCGTGACGGCAAGTTTTCCTCCGTCGTCAACGGGACTGCTGTGCGTGTGGTAGTTCTTGTCGTCCTTAAGCCAGCTCTGAAGAGTGCCGCCCTCACGTTCCATTCTGCCTTCAAGCACTGCGAGATATCGGCGGTCGTAACAGTAAGATTTCCAGTCAGTTTGCAGCGTTCTTGCAGCCTCTATTGTCTTGGCGTAGACAAGTAGTCCGCTTGTCTCCTTGTCGAGGCGGTGCACCACGTGTGCATGGCACTTGAAGTTTCGCTTGTCAAAATAGTCGTCCAGTATGTTCTTTATGCAGAACTGCCTTGGTGTTGCGGCCATGCTCAGTATTCCCGGCTCTTTGTTAACGACGATGATGTCCTTGTCCTCATATATAAGCTGTATCCAGCGGCTTCTGAGGTCGGTCTTGCCACGGCGCTTGCTCACACGCACCAGCATGCCGGGGCGCAGCGGAAAGTCGAACTGCGTGACGACGCATTTGTCCACTTGCACGCCACGTCCTTGCAGGATGTTCTTCAGCTTGGTGCGGCTGATGCCGGACATCTGCCTGCCGAGAAACTCTGTCAGCGTGCAAGCCTCGCGCACTTGGTACTCGTTGTATTTCGAGGCGGCGTACTCTGCGCCGCTCATTGCTCTGCTCATCGTGTCATTCTTTATGTGCCACTGCCAAATCCTAATGGGCGTTATGTTTAATCATTCACTTGTATTTCCACGCCCCTAACCTGCGCAAGCCTTTGCGTCAGGCGGCTGGTGAGGGACTGACGCACTTGCAGCACCATCTCGCATTGCAGCTGGAAGTCTTGCCTCAGGATGGTTGTCTCCTCGTCTTTCACTATCCGCATCACTTGGCTTAGCAAGGGATACTCGAAAGTCGCGGTCACTGTGTCGCACACCTTTCTCTCCTCGATGTCAGCCTCACTGAGAGCAGCCGCGGCGGCAGTCTTGTAAGCCCGTATCAGTCCGCTTGTCCCAAGCTTCGTTCCCCCGAAGTAGCGCACCACGATGACGAGGATATCCGTAAGCTGCCGGCTGTTTATCTGCCCAAGGATAGGTCTGCCCGCTGTCCCGCTCGGCTCGCCGTCGTCGGCCGCCCGGTATGTCTCGCGCTGAGGACTTAGTATGTAAGCGTAACACACATGGTGTGCGTC
>JAJPZF010000253.1 GCA_021204545.1 Prevotellaceae bacterium | reverse complement strand
AAGCCGAAGGAAGTGGTTAAGACCGTCACTGAGTTCACAACCACCAGCGTATCCGTATTCTTCGACCTGAACAAGAGCGAGATCGCTTCCCGCAAGGATCTGGTTAACGTCAAGGAGCTTGCCGAGTACGCGAAGGCTAACGACAAGACCGTCGTCGTTACTGGTTACTGCGACAGCGCAACGGGTTCTGTTGAATACAACCAGGCTCTGTCTGAGCGCCGTGCCGAGACCGTTGTCAACGAGCTCGTGGAGATGGGCGTAGACCGTGACAAGATCGAGTCTTCCGGTCAGGGTGGCGTGGCTGATCTCGAGCCGTACCCGTACAACCGTCGAGTTATCGTTTCTCTGAAATAAGGAAAAGTCTCTTCATAAGTGAAGGGGTGTCTCGCCTTCGGCGGGGCATCCCTTTTTTGTGTGCCTGCGGCTGGGCGGGCGCGGGCTTGCGTGGAGTGCGTGAAGATGTAGCCCGTCCGCAGGCTGGTCACCCCAAGATATTTGTTTCCGCCCCGTCGAGACGCTGACGCTCGCCCGCCCGAGACGTTGGCGAATACGTCGTGATTAGCCCCGAAGGGGCTGCATAAGCGCAGCCGCAGGTCGAGCGTGTCGAGCCAATCGCCTGCCCGAGACGTTGGCGAATACGTCGTGATTAGCCCCGAAGGGGCTGCATAAGCGTAGCCGGGGGTTGAGCGAAGCGACACCCCCGGTTGGTCGGCACGGCCAGATTTGTGCCGAAGGTACAACCCATATTTGCGGCAGATATGTGCAGTACCTTTGGCACTAATTGGGCTGACGCCTTCGATCCGGGGGTGTCGCTAACGCTCGACCCCCCGGTTACCACGTGCAGCCCCTTCGGGGCTATTCGCCCGAGGCTAACCCATCGCCCGCCCGAAGCTAACCTCTTGCCCGCCCGAGGCTAACCTCTCGCCCGCCCGTGGGATTGGCGAATACGTCGTGATTAGCCCCGAAGGGGCTGCATAAGCGTAGCCGGGGGTTGAGCGAAGCGACACCCCCGGTTGGTCGGCACGGCCAGATTTGTGCCGAAGGTACAACCCATATTTGCGGCAGATATGTGCAGTACCTTTGGCACTAATTGGGCTGACGCCTTCGATCCGGGGGTGTCGCTAACGCTCGACCCCCCGGTTACCACGTGCAGCCCCTTCGGGGCTATTCGCCCGAGGCGATCCAATCGCCAGCCCGTGCCGAAACAATTGCCCACCCGAGGCTAACCCATCGCCCGTCCGAGACGAACCTATCGCCTGCCGAGACGCACCCCCACGTCCGCGCAGTCTTTCCCCTGCGTCCGCGCAGTCTTTTCCCTGCGTCCGCGCAGTCTTTTTCGGAAACGCTGCATGTCTTTGAGGGATTTTTTGCCCGTAAAGTTTGGCGGTTGCGGGATATTGCATTATCTTTGCAGCCGCAAGAACGGGGAAGCGTCCCCGTCTTCGGGGCGTTTAGCGCAGCTGGTTCAGAGCATCTGCCCTACAAGCAGAGGGTCGGCGGTTCGAATCCGTCAACGCCCACGAAGGCAAACATCCGGGTTTGCGCCTTAAGTCCCCGCGGCTTCAAGTCGTGGGGCTTATGTTTTTCTGTGTGTTGTGCGGACAGAAAACCTTAAGAGATATGCCTGTGCGTCTGAATAATAAAAGGTGTAAAAATGGGGGCATAAGCATTCTTTTTTCATAACTTTGCGCCCATATTAGCGTGTTTGCCTTATGAAGTTGAGCGAGTTGACAGCCATTTCCCCCATTGACGGGCGTTACAGAAGGAAGGTCGAGGCGTTGGCTTCCTACTTCTCCGAGTGCGCCCTTATGCATTACCGCGTGCGGGTTGAGGTGGAGTATTTCATCGCTCTCTGCGAGCTGCCCCTGCCGCAGTTGCGGGAGATGCCCGTGAGCAAGGACAGGCTGAGGGACATCTACCGCAAGTTCACCGAGCAGGACGCCGCGAGGATAAAGGAAATCGAGGCGGTGACGAACCACGACGTGAAGGCTGTTGAGTACTTCATAAAGGAGAAATTCGACGAGGTCGGCGGGCTCGGTCCGTACAAGGAGTTTGTGCATTTCGGCCTGACAAGCCAAGACATCAACAACACCAGCATACCCCTTTCCATAAAAGAAGCCTTAGAGACCACCTACTACCCGCTGCTCGAGGAGCTTGTGGCGCAAGTCTCGGCCTACGCTGAAGAGTGGAAAGACGTGCCGATGCTGGCAAGGACGCACGGGCAGCCCGCCAGTCCCACGCGCCTGGGCAAGGAAGTCAGGGTGTTCGCCTATCGCCTGCGGCGGCAGCTGGACATGCTGAGAGCCTGCCCCATAACGGCTAAGTTCGGCGGGGCGACAGGCAACTTCAACGCCCACCACGTGGCGTATCCCGGCATCGACTGGCGCGAGTTCGGCACACGCTTCGTCAGCGAGAAGCTCGGGCTTGAGCGGGAGGAATACACCACGCAGATAAGCAACTACGACACTCTCGGCGCGCTCTTCGACGCGCTGAAGCGCATCAACACGATAATAATAGACATGGACCGCGACTTCTGGCAGTACGTCTCGATGGAGTATTTCCGCCAGAAAGTGAGGCCGGGCGAGGTGGGAAGCAGCGCTATGCCGCACAAGGTTAACCCGATAGACTTCGAGAACTCGGAGGGAAACCTCGGCATAGCCAACGCAATCCTCTCGCACCTGAGCATAAAGCTGCCCATAAGCCGCCTGCAGCGCGACCTGACGGACAGCACCGTGCTGCGGAACGTCGGCACGCCTCTCGGTCATATTCTCATAAGCATACAAAGCACGCTTAAAGGGTTGCGCAAGCTCGTGCTCAACCAGGAGGCGATAAACAGAGACCTTGACAACTGCTGGGCCGTGTGCGCCGAGGCAATCCAGACAATCCTTCGCCGTGAGGCATACCCGAATCCCTACGAGACACTGAAGGCGCTGACACGCACCGGGGCGGGCATAAGCAAGGAGACTATCAAAGATTTCATTGAGACACTGAACGTGAGCGAAAGCGTGAAGGAGGAGCTGCGAAGCATAACTCCGCACACTTACACGGGAATGTAGAGAGTACCCACTTTATTATTTACTTTTTAGCACAAGGAGCAAAATCACTATGAGCGCAGAAGAAGAAGGTTGGAAGAAACAATTCTCCGACGAGAGCGAGGGAGAGAAGGACCGCGAGGGCTCTAATCCCCAAGAAGAAGGAGCAGCGGCTCCAAAGAAAAGGCCGCGTATACAGCGTTCCGCTTTCGAGAGCGTGGCGAGCCGTGGTTATCAACCACGTGAGGGCGCAGGTTACCAGCCCCGCGGAAACTATCAGCAAAGAGAGGGCGGCTACCAGCCGCGTGAGGGGGGCTACCAGCCACGTCAGGGCGGCTACCAGCCGCATGAGGGCGGCTATCAGCCTCGCCAAGGAGGTTACCAAAGACAGCATGAGGGCGGCTATCAGCCACGTCAGGGCGGCTACCAGCCTCGTGAGGGCGGCTACCAGCCACGCCAAGGCTACCAGCCTCGTGAGGGCGGCTATCAGCCTCGCCAGCAGGGCGGCTATCAGCCTCGCCAGCAGGGCGGCTACCAGCCCAGGGAGGGCGGCTACCAACCCCGTCAACAGGGCGGATACCAGCCCAGGGAAGGCGGCTATCAGCCCAGGGAAGGCGGCTATCAGCCCAGGGAAGACGGCTATCAGCCCAGGGAGGGCGGCTATCAGCCCCGCCAGGGCGGCTATCAGCCCCGCCAAGGCTACCAGCCCCGACAGGGCGGCTACCAACAGCGCGACGGAGGCTACCAGCAACACCCGGGCGGACACTACCAGGGCGGGCCGCAAGGCTACGGTCAGCAGCAGCGCAGACCTTACAAGCCGCGCCCGAATGGCTACGACCCCCAGGCAAGGTTCAGCCAGAAAAAACGCATAGAATACAAAGAGATTCACTACGACCCCAACGAGCCGGTGCGCCTGAACA
>JAJPZF010000200.1 GCA_021204545.1 Prevotellaceae bacterium | reverse complement strand
GCTATCCTCCCACCGACAGTGTGATGGAGGGCAAGTTCCGCCCCGGGCATTTCAACGGGGTTTGCCAGATTGTGAGCAAGCTCTTCCAGCTCGTTGAGCCTCGCCGCGCTTACTTCGGCGAGAAGGACTTCCAGCAGATCGCCGTAGTCCGCCGCATGGTTGAGGCTCTCCGCCTGCCCGTCACCGTGGTGCCTTGCCCGATTGTACGCGGCGAGGGCGGCTTGGCGTTGAGCAGCCGCAATGCCCTTCTCAGCGAGAATGAGAAGCTTATCGCCCGCAACATCTACAAGATCCTCAGCGAGAGCCTTGCCCTGACGGCGAGCCACAGCGTCCCTCAGGTGCGCTCCTTCGTGGTCACCGCCATCAACGCAGTGCCCGGGCTCGAGGTGCAGTACTTCAGCATCGTTGACGGCAAGACGCTCGCCGACGTCGCCTCGTGGAGCGAGTCGGACGACATCGTGGGCTGCATCACCGTCTTCTGCGGCAAGCTGCCTGTCCGCCTCATTGACCATATCAGATATAAGTGAGCGACAGCCATGCTGATTGAGGTACTGAAGTCGAAGCTGCACTGCGTCACCGTCACGGAGGCTAACCTGAACTATATGGGAAGCATCACGATTGACGAGGCTCTGCTCGAGGCAGCCAACATGATACCCGGCGAGAAGGTGCACGTGCTCGACAATAACAACGGCGAGCGCTTCGAGACTTACATCATCCGCGGCGAGCGAGGCTCGGGCTGCGTTTGCCTTAACGGGGCTGCCGCCCGCCGCGTGCAGGTGGGCGATGTCTGCATCATCCTCTCCTACGCGCTGATGGACTTCGAGGAGGCGAAGGCGTTCAAGCCGACGGTGGTCTTCCCTGAAGGCAACAAGGTTCAGCCATAATCTGTTCTCCCGTCCGCGCAGTCTTTTTCTCACGTCCGCGCAGTCTTTTTCTCCCGTCCGCACGAGACGATTGCGAACGACACCAAGATTAGCCCCGAGGGTACTGCACATATATAGAGGAAACCGGAAGAAGCCCCGGCCGTCTCCTTGCGGTCGGGGCTTTCCCTTCTTGTAGAGTTATCGCTTACTTCACGAGCACTTTCCTCACAGTCCCGTCGCTGTAGCGGATGATGCTCACGTCCTTCTGCGGAGCGTTCACCTGCTTGCCGTCCAAGGTATAGCGGCTCACTTCCTGCTCTTCGTCAGTTACTGACAATTCATTCACACTTAACAGAGGATCTTCCACTATGTTTGTGAAGTCCTTCCACACGTCTGCTGCCGCATATTTTGCCTTAGCGCCCTCTGGCACTGTGAGCGTGCAGCTGTCCTTGTCCACGTCGTCGAAAGCGTCAGGCTCGCAGACGGGCGGCTTGGGGTTCACCGAGGCTATCTCCTTGAGAGCGGTGCAGCCGCCGAACGCAAGCTTGCCGATGACGGTCACGTTCCTCACGATGGTCACCTTAGTTATGTTGACGCTCAGCTGGAAGGCGTAGTCCCAGATGCGGGTAACTGTGGAGTGAACGGTGAACGGCGAAGCCCTCATCGAAGATAAGTCCTCAGTGAAGATAAACCCTCAGCGAAGCTAATCCGCAAGCTGCCCGTAGGTATGTCAAAACGGGATTCGTAGAGTTTCGCAAACGGTCCGAGCGCAAGAGACTCTCCACAGGGTTAGCCGGGGGTCTTTAGACCCTCGGTAAAGGTATGAGTAGAGAGTGAGTGCCAAAGGTATTCAACATATCTGCTAACACGCACTATCTTAATATCTTGAGTGCCTCTGGCACACATCGGCACTGCGTGCCTCATCCGAGGACCGTGAAGGATCGCGGTTACCAAAGGGGAGCACCTTCGGCGCTCTTACCACTTGAGGATTTGCCATTTTGACACGCCCCGTACTGTTTGCTTAACACACTATCGCGCGAGTACTTGACACATCATAGCCTCTCAACTTAACGCGCCAAGGCGTAAGTTACATGAAAAGAAAAGCGTCGGACTTTGAATGCCCGACGCTAATACATCAAATGAATCAAACGCGCTTCGCTTTATTCTGAGACTGGGCGCACACTGAAGCCGAAGCTGCGGCGGTCCCAGCCCCCGTCGAAGTTGTCACTGCCGAAATCGAGATGGTATGCGCGTCCCGTGTTGCTCTCGTCGGGCGTAGAACTCCAAGAGAAGCCGCACTCCCCGGTGCCGCTGAGCGACGCCCCGTAGTGCCAGCCAGCCGCAGGAAGGAAGATGCTGTTGCCGTTGGAACCAGTCACCTTGTAGCCCTTATTACCACCCATAGTCGTCCATTCCCATTTGCATTTGCTGACCAACTCATCTATCTCAGCCTTTGTGGGCAACCGCCACGTGCCGCCCCACTTGGCCCTCGCAGCGTCGTAGCTGGAGTTGCCTGCTATGTCGCCCATACTTACACCGTAGGTTTTGCTGTTTGCCTCTGTATACGATGACTTAGTGCTGGTCTCGCCCCATGCGAAGTAGTCACCGTAGTCGGAGGGAGAAGATGCACCCACGTTGCATGTAGCCCACTTCACACTCAAGCCCAAGTCAACATACTCATGACCGTTGATTTTACCAGTATTAGAACTACTGGGACTATTGTCATCATCGTCCCCACAAGACGTGAAGGCGAACATAAAGGCACAAGCAAGTGCCGCTAGCAATAAAAACTTTTTCTTCATAACTATTCTTTTTGCTTTCTATTATACATATTTGTTAGTCCAAAAGGTTCGGGTTGGGGACAATAAAAGAACGTGGACCAATAACTTCGTCTACATTCTTAAGGTATCGCCAAACACCGCGTATTCATAAACAAGTAGAAGCCCACGCTTCATGCGTGAACATTAACTGTTACTCTTGAATACTTTGCGAAACTGGCGATTTCTAAGAAAAAGAATAAAGCTAACGCCTTTTATCTCGTGTCCTTTCGTTGCTATGTTACATAGGCTTTCTGTGCTTTGCGGTTAACTCGTTGCAAATTTAAGCATTTCCCTGAGCGTTGGCAAATAAACCACGGAGAAAGTCGGTTGCGCCACAATGAAAAACCGCTCCCTATACGTCTCGTACCGGGAGCGGTTCCATCTTACACAAGTATGATGCCTTTGTATTACTACCTTTATGTCTTACTCATATCCCTAAACTTCTTCTTGTTATGGATTTATTTCACAATGACTTTCTTCACAGATCCGTTGGCATAGCGGATGATGTTCACGCCCTTCTGCGGAGCGTTCACCTGCTTGCCGTCCAAGGTGTAGCGGCTCGCCTCATTTACGGTCGCAGGAGCGGCGCTCACGCCCAACGACGGATCCTCCACGATGTTGGGGAAGTCCTTCCAGACATCGGCGGCGGCGTACTTCTCCTTCGCTCCCTCCGGCACGACGAGCGTGCAGTTGTCCTTGTCCACGTCGTCGAAAGCGTCAGGCTCGCAGACGGGCGGCTCGGGGTTCACCGAGGCTATCTCCTTGAGAGCGGTGCAGCCGCCGAACGCAAGCTTGCCGATGACCGTCACGTTCCTCACGATGGTCACCTTCGTTATGTTGACGCACTGGTAGAAGGCGTGGCTCTCGATCGTCGTCACGCTCGAGGGCATCTCGAACCCTCCCTCGAAAGGCAAGGCGGCAGGCACGCGCAGCAGCTCAGACATGTCCTTGCTGTACAGCACGCTGTCCCTTGAACAGAAGTCCTCGCTGCCCTCGTCCACCTCGAGGCACTCCAAGGCGGGGCACTCCCTGAACGCGCCCTCGCCTATCTCCTTTACGGAGCCGGGGATGAATATCTTCCTCAGCTTGTCGCAGCCCTCGAAGGCGAAGTCCCCGATGACAGTAACGTTATTGCTGATGGTCACCTCAGTGATGCTGACGTTCAGCTGGAAGGCGTAGCCCCAGACGCGGGTCACGGTGGAGGGAACGGTGAACTTCCCCGAAGGACCTGCGGCGGGAACGCAGATCAGCTCAGACATATCCTTATTATATAGCACACC
>JAJPZF010000247.1 GCA_021204545.1 Prevotellaceae bacterium | reverse complement strand
GCTCTTGATGAAGGCGGAGATGATGTCGTAGTGCATCTCCCCGTCCTTGTCGTAGGCGAGGGCGTTCTGCTGCAGACAGTCGGTCACAAGGCTGTCCGTCACCTCGACCTTCCCCTCACCGTCGGCGCACTCGGCAAGCAGCTCGAGGATGTTGTAGAGCTTACGGGCGTCGCCCGCGCTGAAGCGCAGCAGGGCGGCGGTCTCGCTCAGGGTGAAGCGCAGCTCTTTCAGCACGATGTCCCGCTCCATCGCTCGGCGTGCCAGCGCGAGCAAGTCATCGTCGCCCAGGCTGTTAAGCACATACACCTGGCAGCGGCTCAGCAGTGGCCGTATCACCTCGAAGGAAGGGTTCTCCGTGGTCGCCCCTATCAGTGTCACGTCGCCCTGCTCCACGGCAGAGAGCAGCGAGTCCTGTTGTGACTTCGAGAAGCGGTGTATCTCGTCGATGAAGAGGATGGGGCTTTGACGGTCGAAGAAGCGGTTCGCCTTAGCTTTCCCGATCACGTCCCTCACGTCCTTCACTCCGCTCGTTACGGCGCTCAGGGTGTAGAAGGGCACGTCCAGTTGTCGCGCTATAATAGTGGCGAGGGTCGTCTTGCCTACTCCCGGCGGTCCCCATAGGATGAAGCTGCCCACCCTCCCCTGCTCAAGCATGCGGCGCAGAACGGCTCCCTTGCCCACCAAGTGACCTTGCCCGATGTAGTCGTCGAGCGTATCTGGTCGCATCCGTTCAGCTAAGGGTCTCATGGGCGGGTTACTGTGCGCGAAGATAGGGAAAAGCCGTCAACGCTTGGGACGGTTACCCGCATTTTTGTAGCTTTGCACCCCGTGAGGATGCACGTCGTCAGCTTTCAGGTGCCATACCCGCCTAACTACGGCGGCGCGATTGACGTGTACTACAAGCTGCGCTGGCTCAGGGAGCAGGGCCACGACATCCTGCTGCACACATATATATATGGTACGGCTGAGCGCCAGCCCGCCCTCGGGGAGCTTTGCCGGGAGGTGCACTATTACCCGAGGCAGGAGGGGTTGTTGAGCCTCCTCTCCACAGAGCCGTACATCGCGCGCAGCCGCCGCAGTCCCCTCTTGCTCCGAGACTTATTGAGGGACGACGCCCCCATACTGTTCGAGGGGCTGCACACCTGCCATTACCTCTCGCACCCGTCGCTTAAGGGGCGCATGAAGATAGTGCGTACGCACAACATCGAGCACGACTATTACTCGCTCCTCTCGAGGCAAGTGCGCTGGAGCTGGCGCAACCTGTACTACCGCCTCGAGGCCACGAAGCTCCGCCGCTTCGAGCGTGTGCTGCTCAGCGCGGACATCATCCTTGCCATCTCTGAAGGGGATGCCGTGAGTCTCCGCTCTCGCTACCCTGAGAAGGACATCCGCCTGCTACCTTGCTTCTACGACGACCACTTTGTCTGCCCCCAGGGCGGCACTGAGCCCTACGTCCTCTACCAAGCGAACCTGCGGGTGGAGGAGAACGCGCGCGTGGCCAACTTCATACAAGACCGCCTCGCCCCCCGGATGCCTGACGCGCGGTTCATCCTCGCGGGTCGCGACCCCAGCTTCCTCTCGAGGCGGGCGAACGTCACCGTCGTGCCCAACCCGTCGGCTGAAGCTATGGACGACCTCCTGGCCAAGGCGAGGGTGAACCTGCTGCTCACCTTCCAGCCCACCGGCGTGAAGCTGAAGCTCTTGGGCGCGCTGAGCAAGAGCCGCGGGCACGTGGTGGCTAACGAGGAGATGCTCCGGGGTAACGACCTCGCCCGGCTCTGCGTACGTGGGGAAGCCTCAACGGAGACCTTGCCAAGCCTCCTCGCCCGTCTGTCGCAGAGCGGGCCGAGCGTAGGTGACATCGAGCGGCGACAAAGGGTGATGAAAGAAAAAAAGGCTCGTGTCTCGCGACTCAAGCCCTCCGAATAGGTATTAGTTTTTTCTAAGGTAAAAAGATTGTTTTGTCTTATTAGCGTTGCAAAGCTATGCCTTTTAGAGGAACAACGGAAACAATAAAATATGTTTTTTAGCATAAAATAGCTATTTGCCGCGATTTCCCTCCGTCACCAGCCCCCACAACCACCTTACAGCCGCCGCGAAAGGGGTATTACCTCTGCCGCGAAAGAGGTATTACCTCTGCCGCGAAAGGGGTATTACCTCTTCGGTCAAAGGGGTATTACCTCTTCGGTCAAAGGGGTATTACCCCTTTAGGGAAAGGGGTCTACACCTCTTTTGCGCTTTTTCGCTAACTTCGCAGGCGCTAAGGCTAATAGACTTGGAACGGATAAGCACTAAGCGGGGCCTCGCTGCCCTGTCGCCACTCGCCGTCTTCCTCGGCTTATACCTCGCGCTGAGCCTCTTGGAGCGTGACTTCTACGCCGTGCCTATCACGGTAGCGTTCCTCCTCAGCTCCGTCTACTCCGTGTGTCTCGTGCGTGGCAAGGGGCTGGACGAGAGGGTGCGGGTGTTCTCGAAGGGCGCCGCGCAGGGCGACCTGCTGCTGATGATATGGATCTTCATCCTTGCGGGAGCGTTCGCCTCCTCTGCCAAGCACATCGGCTCCGTAGAGGCCACCGTCAACCTCTGCCTCATACTGCTGCCCCCGCGCCTCATACTGGCCAGCGTGTTCCTGGCATCGTGCCTCGTCTCGCTCTCCGTAGGCACAAGCGTCGGGACCATAGCGGCTCTCACGCCCGTCAGCCTCGGCTTGGCGCAAGCGTCGGGAGCAGAGCTGCCCTTGATGGTGGCTACGGTGGTGGGAGGAGCGTTCTTCGGTGACAACCTGAGTTTCATATCAGACACGACCATCGTCGCCACCCGCACGCAGGGCTGCCGCATGAGGGACAAGTTCCGCGCGAACCTGCGCATCGCCCTTCCGGCTGCCATCGTTGTGCTTGGCGTCTACGTACTGATGGGGCTGAGGATGAACGTAGGCGGGGAGGCGCGGCAGGTCAATTGGCTGCTTGTAGCCCCCTATCTGCTGGTCTTGGTGACGGCCCTATGTGGTGTAAACGTCTTGACAGTATTGGTGCTTGGCATCGGGAGCACGTGCCTCGCGGGCATCTGTGACGGAGGCTTCCGCCTCTTCCAGTGGATGGGCGCGATGGGAGAGGGCATATTGGGCATGGGCGAGCTGATCATAGTGACGCTGCTGGCCTCTGGTATGACTGGAGTTATCAGGCATCTGGGGGGAATAGACTTCCTGGTAGGCAGGCTGACGCGGAGGATACGGGGACGCCGGGGGGCGGAGCTAACTGTGGCGGCTCTGGCGGTGCTTACCGACCTCTGCACAGCCAATAATACCATCGCCATCCTGACTGTAGGCTCTCTGGCGAGGGAAATATCCGTGACGTTCCGCCTCGACCCACGGCGAGTGGCGAGCCTGCTGGACACGTTCTCGTGCTTCGCGCAAGGCATCATCCCCTACGGCGCGCAACTGCTCATCGCCGCGGGACTGGCAGGGTTGAACCCGCTGCAGATCATACCTTACCTTTACTACCCCTTAGTATTGGGCGTGGCGGCGCTGCTCTCTATCCTTTGGGGCAAACGAACGAACCAGAACCGTTGACATGGACTTAATACGCAAGTACTTCCCCACCCTGAGCGACGAGCAGCTGCGGCAGTTCGCCATGCTCGGCCCGCTCTATGAGGAGTGGAACCAGAGGATTAACGTCGTCTCCCGAAAGGATATTGGCAACCTGTACGAGCACCACGTGCTTCACTCGCTCGCCATAGCGGAGGTCATCAACTTCCGCCCCGAGACCTCCGTGATGGACCTGGGTACTGGGGGAGGCTTCCCGGGGATACCTCTCGCCATAATGTTCCCACAGTGCGCGTTCCACCTCGTGGACAGCACGCGGAAGAAGATACTCGTATGCACCGAGATAGCGAAGGCACTGGGGCTCGCGAACTAAAAAACCCATTGGCGCCGTGAGGAGGAAATTATAAGCCGTTACGAATACTTGT
>JAJPZF010000106.1 GCA_021204545.1 Prevotellaceae bacterium | reverse complement strand
ACCTGCTCTTGATACACTCCTTTACCAAGCAGTTCGGCATACCGGGGCTGCGTCTCGGCTACGTCACTGGTCCGGAGACTATCGTAAGCCGCCTAAAGGGGCAGCGTATGCCTTGGGCGGTGAACCAGCTTGCGCAGGACGCTGGGCTTTACCTGCTCGACCACCGTGAGGACTACCGCCTGCCCGTCAGGATGCTCACGGAGGAGCGTCGGCGTGTGGCTGGCGAGCTGCAGCGTATCGAAGGCTTCAGCGTCTACCCCTCCGACTGCCACATCCTGCTCTGCCGCCTCACGGAGGGACGGGCTTCCGAGCTTAAGGACTGGCTTGCCAAGCGGCACGGCATACTGATAAGGGACGCGAGCAACTTCGAGGGACTGGGGCAGGGGCATTTCCGTATCGCCGTGCAGAACCCCGACGAGAACGACCTCCTGCTTAACGCCCTCAGACAGTGGAAGGCTCGCTGATCTTCCTCTCCCTGCCCGCCGCCTCGCTCCTGCTTGGCTGGCTGCTCGACCTTCTGCTCGGCGACCCACGGTGGCTGCCTCACCCCGTCGTGGGCTTCGGCAAGTGGATTGCACTATGGGAGAGGCTGCTTAACAGAGGCAGGCATCGCCTGCTCAAGGGAGCGACACTTGCAGTGTTCAGCATCCTTCTCGCCTACGTCCTTGGTCTTGCACTTATATTCTTCCTTCAGCCTTACCACTATCTCTCGCTCGTCGTTCAGGCGGTTGTGGTGTTCTACTGCCTTGCGGGCTGCACCCTCAGGCGTGAGGTCAAGGCTGTCTTCACGGCTCTCAGCGTGAGCCTCGAAGCGGGCAGAAGGCAGGTGGGGCGCATCGTGGGGCGCGACACTGCCGACCTCAACGAGCAGGAGATACGCACCGCAGCCCTCGAGACCCTTGCCGAGAACCTCTCGGACGGCGTTATTGCTCCGCTCTTCTACGCCACACTGCTCGGCGTTCCCGGTATGCTTGCCTATAAGATGGTGAACACCCTCGATTCGATGATTGGCTACCGCACCCAGCGGTACAACCTCTTCGGAAGGGCAGCCGCGCGCATAGACGACGTGGCCAACTTCATCCCCGCCCGTCTCACCGCCCTGCTCATGACACTCTTAGGATGGCTTTACACCATTGGTTCGGGCAGGTCGTTCCTGTCCCACTGCCAGAGCGTCATACACAACGGGCGCAAGCACCTCTCCCCCAACGCAGGCTACCCCGAGGCCGCCCTCGCCTCCTTGCTCGACTGCCAGTTCGGCGGCACGCACACATACTTCGGCGAGCCTTGCCCCAAGCCTCTCATCGGCTCCAATCCCCGCGAGCTTACCTTAAAGGACCTCACCTTCAGCCTGCGCCTCTGCCTCACAGTGGAGCTTGTGGCAGTAGTCATCTGCTGCATAATCCTCAAGTGACAACTCCTCTGCGCAATAATAGCCCCGTTGGGGCTATCTATGGCGAACGTCAACGGCTGCCATGTGTAGCCCCTTCGGGGCTTGCCTTAACCACCTCGGGGCTACGCTTGTTATGCCCCTTCGGGGTTTTCGTTGGCGAAGGCTTGCGGCAAAATAATGGGGAGAGGGATGAGCCGTTGCGACAGAAATGCTATCTTTGCACTTGTACTAACACTATGAGAAGCCGCCCGGAAGACGGTGAGAGAGTAACAGCTTAAAGGAGATATATTATGAAAAGCAAGAGATTAATGACGGCAGCCGTGGCGCTTGCCATTGCGAGCCTCTGCTCCGCGCAGAAGAGCATCTACATCCCGCAGGAATGGCGCAACCGAACGGACACGCTGATATGGAAGGAGAGCGACCCGAACAACGAGTACACGTGGTCTCTGTCACGCTCTTACGAGACGGACAACATCGTCATCTTCTGGGACAAGGGCTATGGCAGCACGAACCCTTCCAATGCCTCCTCTACTTACAGTGTAGACATAGAAGACCTTGCGAAGAAGTGCGAGGAGTTCTATCAGCTGGAGTGCGACTCGCTGGGCTTCGTGGACGTTGAGAACTCGAACCTGAGCAAGTACAAGGTGATGGTGCTTCTCAACCACACCAGCGAGTGGGTGTGCTACGGCAGCGGCTACGACTACCAGGTCTCCGCCCTGTGGCTCAGCCCCTCGACGTGCAAGCCTGTGGGCAGCTCCGTGGCGCACGAGGTTGGGCATTCGTTCCATTATATGTGCTACTGCGAGGACTCTAACTACGGCACGGACAGCAGTGTGCAGACTGGCTTCCACGGGGCTGTGGGCAGCGGAAGCACTATCTGGGAGACGACGGCCAACTGGCAAGCTCTTCAGTCCTACCCCTCGGAGATGTTCACGGAGAGCGGGATGGCGGACATCTTCAGGACGAGCCACAACTACGCCTTCACACACGAGTGGCACAGGTATCAGAGCTATATGTTCCTCTATTATCTGTGCGACTATTACAACGACATTAAGACCATCGCTAATATCTGGAACTACCACGAGACTACGGTCAAGGACTTCAACGAGGTGCTTATGGACTACAAGGGGCTAAGCTCCGACGAGCTTTACGCCCTTTACTTCGACTACGCCATGAAGGCCGTGACGTGGGACTTGCCCGTCTGGGAGCCTTACCGCAGCAACTACGTGGGCAAGTTCCACTACTACTGCGTGCAGGACGGCGCGCAAAGCTATCAGGTGGCTTACGCGAGCGCGCCGCAGTCGACGGGCTTCAACGTCGTCCCCTTGCAGGTGCCCGACGCAGGGGAGGAGGTAAGCATAGAGTTCACGGCTCTTAAGTCGGGAGCTGCCTTGCTCGAGGGCGACCCTGGCTATTACCTCGACGGAGACTCGAAGCTCTCCGCCTCGGGAAGCACGAAGTACAACGCCACCTCTGTCATACATAACTTCCGCCTCGGCTTCGTCGCCCTTATGGCTGACGGCTCGAGGCAGTACTTCGCAGAGGACTCCCTCTATTGCCACGGGAAGGGGGAAAGCACGGCAACGGTGAGCCTTACCGTGCCGGAGAACACGACAAAGCTGTGGTTCGTGGTCTGCCCCTCGCCCTCAAGCTACATCCAGCACAAGTGGAACGAGAAGATAAGCGACGACGACCAGTGGCCTTACCACATCAAGATAAGCGGCACTGACCTTACTGCCGACGCGACGGTCTACCAGTCGTACTTGATAGGCGACCGCGGAGTGGGAGACGTGAAGATAAGCTACGACTACTATATGCCCGCAGCCACGACCGACGCCGCCTCCTACACGCTCTCGCTGAGCGGCGACGCGCTGACGACCTTCGGCACTGCCCTTCAGATGACCAAGGACGAGGTGGCAAGCCACTTCCAGGCTTACAGCGAGGACGGGCCCGACGTGGGGATGATGATGCTCTATCCGCTTAACTCAACGAGCTCTCTCGTGGAGAGGGACAGCGGCATAGACGGCGGCTACGGCTACTGGTACAACAAGCGTGGGACCCTGACCGAGGCTGACAGCAGCGACGCCGCCTTCAGCGTTGAGTTCGACCCCGAGGAGGTGTCCTTCCACATCACCCAAATGCCTGGAATGATGAGCTCGAGCATCACGCCTTCCGCGCGACTTGGACTGCGCTACCGCTACAGCGACGACGTGGAGGCCGTGGCACGCTTCGTGATAACGCTGCACATAAGCTCGTCCGCCACAGGCTACACCGCCCCGACGATAGAGTACGACAGTGAGCTTGCACTGCCCGTCGGGCAGGTCAAGGCCGAGACAGACAGCGGCTCTTCTTGCTACGACCTTAGCGGACGCATGACGAGCCAGCCCACCAAGCCGGGCATATACATACGTGGCGGCAAGAAGGTGCTGGTGAAGTAAGCCCGCGACCTACCCCTACGTCCCCCTCCCCTTCCAGTGCGAAGAGGAGGGGGACTTCTTCGTGCCCTTCGCAGTGCCTTCACCGAAGGCACAGAAGTGTCTTCACCGAAGGCACAGAAGTGTCTTCACCGAAGGCACCAAAGTGCCTTCACCGAAAGCACCAAAGTGCCTTCACCGA
>JAJPZF010000143.1 GCA_021204545.1 Prevotellaceae bacterium | reverse complement strand
CCGCCAGCAGGATGAGGAACACCACAATGCCAAGAAAGAGTATGTTCATAAGTCTGTATTGATTAATGCCTTCGTTAGAAGCGTATCGCAAGCTCCGCCACTATCTTGCTCTGCTCGCTCTCCTTCGCCCCGCCGTGGGGATACCAGTAGCCCTCGTAGTTGAAGCGGATGTCCGTGGGGAAGTAGGGGTTGCGCACGCTAAGCGTGACGCCAAGCGTCATGCGGTGCCGCTCGTAGTCGGTCGTCAAGAGCCTCGATGGTTCCTCCTCGCTGAAGCCCGCCGTGCCGTCCGTGTGGTCGCCCATATAGTCGTACCTGCCCATGTAGCTTATCGCCTCGAGGAAGCACTTCTGCTTCTTCACGGGCATGCGGTATATCATCATGGCGTCGACGGCGTTGCAGGCAGAGAAGGAGGAGCGGGTGTACATCTTCCTGAGCCACTCAGCCTCCCAGTGCCAGCCCTTGCGCTCGTAGTAAGCCCCAAGGTCAACCGACGTGTAGTGCGCCCCGCGGTCGGCTATGGCTGTGTGCTGCACGCTGGGCATAATGACCAGCCCCTTCACGGGGAAGAGCTGAAGGCGTGCCGAGTAGTCCCAGTCGCTGTGCCAAGCCGACTTCTGGCTCGTCACGCTCGCCCCGTTGAACACGCCCGCGTCCAGCGTCGCCAGCTTCCTGCCCTTCTTGTTATTAAAGGTATACTCCAGGATAAGCCCAACGTCGCGCATGTCGCCCGTCTGCTTGGCTATGAAGCTGCGGTTGGCGAAGTACTGCGCCGAGGGGTTGCGGTGAGCGTCGATGCTGAAGGGAAGCCTCTGCTGCCCGATGGTCACCTGGAGCGTCTTCCACGGGTTGACGCCCACCCAGGCGTCCTTCATCTTTATCTCCGTCTCGTCGCAGAAGTCCATCTCCAGCTTGTAGCTTGAGCGCAGGGGCAGCCTTCCCTCCACGCTCACGCGGGCGTTCCTTATCTCGAAGCGGCTCTCGTCGAGAGGCGGCTCATACTCGTACTTGCCCCTCAGGATGCCGTGCAGCTGGGGCATGTACTGCGAGCGGTCTTCCTTCGCGGTCACCTCTCCCTCCTCGGCGCGGCACACTGCCCAGCCGCCCAAGAGCAGCAGCAGGAGGATGGCAATCCTTATCCAGTTAAACACTCTGCGAATTCTCTCGGGGGTCAGTTCACCGTCGTAGTCAGTCATTCTTGTAACGCTTGGTCAGTTCCTGTC
Source organism: Prevotellaceae bacterium (assembly GCA_021204545.1). GTDB lineage: Bacteria > Bacteroidota > Bacteroidia > Bacteroidales > Bacteroidaceae > Physcousia. The sequence goes on along the minus strand of JAJPZF010000143.1, from coordinate 2,783 downwards.
TTCCAAGCGCGAAGTACGCCCGGCGCTGTTACGCCCGCGTTGCGAACTTGTTACAATCTCGTTACATGTGTCATCCCTCCTCAAGAGCCTCGACCCCGACGATGCAACGAAGGCGCAAGAATCGCCTCGCCGAGGCGGTTATGCTATTGGTTCACAGGAAAGGGAGAAGAGGTCGCCTTGCCTGCTGCCCTTGAGGCTGTAGAAGACGCGGCTCTTGTCCTTGCGTCTCTCCACTTGCGGCATGCCCTCGAGGTGACGCTTCATCTTGGCCGCCTCAGGCTGCGTTAATCCTGCTTCTTCCTCCTTGTCCTCGCGGGCATGACCATCGAGTGGTCGATGCTCATGCGCACCTTAAGCGCCTTCCTGAGCAGTCGCCGCTTGGGGTAGAACACTATCCTCGGTGTCCTCAGTGTGCCGTCTACTGTCACGTCCTCGGGGCTGCTCTCCAGCTTGCTGCGCACCTCGAGGCGGAACGTCCCCAGGTCTCCGAGGTCGACGCTCCTGCCCTGGCTTAGCCCCTCGGCCAGCACCTCGGCCAGGCTCGTGATGGCGTTCCTGAGGTCTCCCCTTGTCAGGGACGTTGCGTCGACAATGTAGTCCATAGCCTCCTCCGGCCTGAGCCAGTGTGTCGACTTGGGGGCGGCGTAGTACACCGTCTCCCCCTTCGAGGTAGTAAGGTTGCTCTCCTTGTACCTGATCAAAAACTCTAATGCCATAATACTTATAGTTTAAGTTATCTAATATCGTTCGTTGTGCATTCGGTGAAGGCACCATAGTGCGCTCGGTGAAGGCACTTAGGTGCGCTCGGTGAAGGCACCATTGTGCGCTCGGTGAAGGCACCAAAGTGCCTTCGGTGAAGGCACTGCGCAAAATTACATATATCCGCGGCAGGATGTACCCGTAGGGGCTGGTCTTTGTCAACGAAGAAGCCCCTGCCTTGAGGTCGGGCAGGGGCTTCGTTGAAGTGCCTTGGGGGAATGCGTCAATGCGTCAAGTCATTATGGTGTCGCGCATCAGGCGGTCGAGCTCCGCCTCAAGAGCCTTAGCCTCGAGCGGGTCTGCCTCTACGGGGCGCAGGGCGTAGGGCGTTACCTCCTCTGCCAGCTGCTGGGCGAAGGCGAGCAGGCGGTCGGGGACGAGGGCTTTGTTGTGCTCCCTGCCCTGGCGCTTCAGCCTTACTATCTCCTCGATGTCCCTCCTCACAGGCTCGTCCGTCACCTCGCTGTCGACGAGCCTCTCGAACGGAACGGGCGGGGGAGTGCCTTCCCTCAGTATCCAGCGGCAGGCAAGCAGGGAGCGCAGCATGTACAGGTAACGCTTAAGCTCAACGCCCTGCGGGCTGATGTGTGTGCTCTCACGGTCGAGGGCTAAGTGGTAGTAGTGAAGGAGCGCCTTCTGCCGGTTGTAGTGACGGGGCAGGAGGCTCAGGAGCGCGGGGCGCAGCCGCTCGTCGTCCCTGTACACGATGGGCGAGCCGAGCCACTCGAGCAGCGTCTGGTTAGCCTTGCCGAAGAGCCACAGCGCCTTGCGTATGTCCCAGCCCGAGGCGTCGAACAGCCCCTGCTCGCCCGTCGCCTCTATCACGTCCCTCCCCGGGCTGACACGCAGGTACCACGGGAGCGGGCGGGCGTAGACGAAGCGCACGTCGTAGTCCGAGTCCGCCGACTGGAAGCCCCACGCCCTGCTGCCGCTCTCCGCGGCGAAGAGTATGCGCACGTCGTTCTCTTTCTCTATCTCCCCGAGGAGCCTGCCGATGGTCTTCTCTGTCATAAGCCTTCCTTAACTGCCTGCAAAGATAACGCGCCAAGGCTTAAGGGGACGCCTTGCCGAAGCCTTTTCTGCCGCCTCGCCCTCGCAAGGCTTGTGCGTTTAACAGGATTGTAATACCTTGGCCTTCAGCGAAGGTAAGGCTGCGCTCGGCAATCGCAAGCTGAAAGCTGCACTTTCGCTTGCTTATTGCTCTCGCTTGCACTACCTTTGCCCCGGCTATCACGTAAGTCATCCCATGAGCACCATCATCAACCTGCTTTCCCTCATCGGCTCCCTCGCCCTCTTCCTTTATGGTATGAAGATAATGAGCGAGGGCCTGGAGAAGTTCGCGGGGCAGCGCCTGCGCTCCATCCTCTCGGCCATGACGAAGAACCGCGTGATGGGCGTGGTGACGGGGGCAGTGGTGACCGCCCTCATACAAAGCTCAAGCGCGACGACCGTTATGGCGGTCTCCTTTGTGAACGCTGGGCTTATGACGCTGGCGCAGAGCATAGGCGTGATAATGGGCGCGAACATAGGCACGACGGTGACGGCCTGGATAATCTCAGCCATAGGCTTCAAGGTGAACATCGCCGCCTTCACCATCCCGCTGCTCGCCCTCGGGCTGCCCCTCATCTTCAGCAGCAGCTCCAAGCGCAAGAGCCTCGGAGAGTTCGTCTTCGGCTTCTCCTTCCTCTTCATGGGGCTCAACTTCCTCTCCTCCGCCACCACAGAGATGCACCTCGACCTGATGGTGGCGCAGCTGCTCTCGCACATCCCCTACACCAGCTTCCTCACCATCCTGCTGTTCATCGTCGTGGGAGCACTGGTCACGATGCTCGTGCAGGCGAGCGCCGCGACAATGGCCATCACCCTCATGCTCTTCGACATGCACATACCCGGCTTCGGCTTCGAGCTTGCCGCAGCCCTCGCCATGGGGCAGAACATAGGCACCACGATAACAGCCTTCATGGCCTCGCTCACCGCCAACACGCAGGCGAAGCGCACGGCGCTGGCGCACATGTTCTTCAACG
>JAJPZF010000246.1 GCA_021204545.1 Prevotellaceae bacterium | reverse complement strand
CGACGCAGGCTTGCTTCCAGAGCGACCCCAACGCCCTCATGCTCGAGAACATGGCTTACAAGTACATAAAGGCACGCCAGCAGACCACCACAGACGGCTCTTGGCTGCTTCGCCCCGACATTGGGGCAAGGCGTATGGGTGTGGAGGGTCACCGTGTTATGATGTCCTACCTTATGCACCTCGCTCTCTCAACGGCAGACCTCACGCCCACCGACTGGGAGACCTTCCGCTCACAACGCAGCGAGGCTAAGATATTCCCCTGCCAGAACGTGGTGAGAGCCTTCACCAAAGACCGCTTCACCACCTTCTCGTGGAGCGAGGGACTAAGCAGCTACACTGGTTACTTCGCCTCCAACACGCCCGACAAGAACAAGATACTCGTGCCGTACCGTGCCAACAACACGGGCAACCTGCTGGGCTGGTACACCGTGAGCGGACAAAGCACCAACGCCTCACCAGTGGTAAGCGGAATATACGAGCTTGACGGGGACGGCTACACCATGAACGGGGAGCTGAAGACCAACGGCTCCACCTTGGACAACCGCTTCGCCATCTACTCCACACCAGGCAACGCCGTCATCTACCTCGACTACGTGACGGGGCTCTCCTCTGGCACTATCACTGGCGAGTATGGTGGCTTGCTTGCCATCAGCACCGACGAACTGACCAAGCTGAAGCGCACCCTCTACTACTCCAACGGCGAGGACATAGACCACAAGCAGCTGGACGGGGCTACCCTCACCACCTTCACCTCCGACTGGGTGAACATAGACAACGAGCTGGGCGTCATTGGGCAGAACGGCAAGCAGATAGCCTTCGGGGACAGAGGGGAGAACAACAGCATCTACACCTCCAAGCTCTACCCGATGTACAGCACCACCAGCCGCTCCTTCTCGAGTGGCTCTGTGGTGGACAGGCGTAACCTCGTCTACTACAGCAGCATTGACGCTGAGACTACCGCCGAGATGAACTCGAAGCTTGTCACCCTCACCGACCAAGTGCCCGAGGGATGGAACGCCCTGATAGCCTCCGACCCCGACAGCACACGCTACCTGCTCATAGCCAACTTCCAAGGCGAGACAGAGGAGGCTACCCTCGAAGACCTTCAGGTGCAAGGCTTAGCCCCAGTCTTCAAGGAAGAGACGAGCATCACCGACAGCAAGTCCACCGTCACCTTCTCCCTCCAGCAGAACCACTCACGGGGCAGCGTGCTCAGCTTCCTCTTGGGCGGCTCAGGCTTGACGGCACAGCTCGCCAACGACTCCTCCGCCTACGTCACCGCCTCCGAGGAGGGAGACCTGACGGTGTACATCGGCAAGGCGAGCAAGGAGATAAGCGTCTCAGAGGGGGACACCCTCTACATCACCCTCGACTCGGAGGGCAACATCACCTACGAGCAGTCGTCGCTGCCCGAGCCAGAGTACGACCCCACGAGCCTTATCGTCAACCCTGACTTCGACGAGGGCACCAACGGATGGGAAGGCTCGCCCACGGTAGACTACAGCAGCGCCGAGAAGTACAACACCACCTTCGACGTGTACCAGACCATCACGGGGCTCACCCCCGGGCTCTACCGCCTCTCCCTTCAAGGCTTCTACCGCGACGGGGGCTACAGCTCTGCAGCCTCCCTTCGCGGCTCAGGCAAGGAGGCGCTTAACGCCGAGCTCTACACCAAGAGCACGGTGGACACCCTCACGCTCGACCTCGACACCACGCTCGTCTCCATCTTCACCGAGGCGGGGAGGCTCGGCACGGTGGGCGTGAGTACAAGCCTCGGCTACGTGCCCAACACGATGTCCGACGCTCACCAGTACTTCCTCCAGGGGCTGTACCCTAACACGCTGGAGACGGGCGTGGGGGAGGACGGCACACTGACCATTGGCGTGCGCAAGAGCGTGGCAGTGTCCTCCGACTGGGCTATCTTCGACACCTTCGCCCTCGAGTACCTTGGCGAGATACCCGACGACTGGCTCATTGCGGTGGGCGTCAGCTCACCCCTGTCCCCGTCAGCCCCCAAGGGCGTATACACCCTCACGGGAGTGCGCCTGCCCCAGGACGCTAAGCTCCAGCCGGGGGTGTATATAGTGGACGGCAGGAAGGTGCTGCGCTGAGCCGTCGTCCCTCTAAGAGGGTCGTCGTTAAGACCCTAATACCACCGTCAAACAACCCCTCGCAAGGGGTTCGATTGGACCCCTCGCAAGGGGTTCAACTGAACCCCTCGCAAGGGGTTACTTGACGACCCTAATACAGGAACCACGAAGAGTACCCGTGAGAGGCAATCGCCCCTCAAAGCAGGATGACGCCGACGATGGCTGAGAGGATGATGAGGAAGATGGGGTTGAGCTTGTACACCCGCTGGGAGAGGAAGGTGAACAGGAAGATGGCTATGCTGATGAGCAGCTGCCAAGGGCTCTCCCTCCACGTGCCGAAGTTCTCGCCCGTCATAAGGCAGAGGGAGGCGGCGAGCAGCAAGCCTACCACCGCGGGGCGAAGACCCTGAAAGACGCTCTCTATGGCGGGGTGACTCTTGTACCTCATAAGGAAGCGGCTGATGATGAGCATGAGTATGAAGCTTGGCAGGATGACGGCGGTGGTTGCGGTGAGTGAGCCGAGCACGGCTGCCCAGTGTGGGTAGCCTGCGTTCACAAGGCTCGTGTAGCCCACGTAGGTGGCGGAGTTGATGCCTATGGGTCCGGGTGTCATCTGTGAGATGGCCACGATGTCGGTGAACTGCCCCATCGTCATCCAGGCGTGTGCTGTGACGACTTTCTGCTGTATGAGTGATATCATGGCGTATCCTCCGCCGAAGCCGAACAGTCCGATGACGAAGAAGGTGAGGAAGAGTTGTATGAGCAGGCAGGTCATGGTCTGCCCTCCTCCAATCTGCCGTAGACGTAGCCTCCCACGCCTGCCAGTATAATGATGTATACGGGGTTGACCCTAAGCAGCCATATAAGCAAGGCGGCGACGACGGGTATCCACACCGTGCGGAGGCTCACCTTGGCGGTCTTAGCCATCTTGAAGACAGGGGCGGCAATGAGGGCTACCACCGCAGGGCGGATGCCTCGGAAGGCTCTTGCGACGTACTCGTTGTCCCTGAAGTGCTGGAAGAAGAGGGCTACCGCGAGGATGATAAGGAAGGAGGGCAGGGCAGTGCCTATGGTGCTTAGCACTGCTCCACGCACGCCCCTCGTCTTGTATCCTATGAATATGCTGATGTTGATGGCGAAGATGCCCGGGCAGGACTGTGCGACTGCCATGAGGTCCATCAGTTCGGGCTCGCTGACCCAGTGTTTCTCGTCGACGACTTTCTGTTGTATGAGTGGTATCATGGCGTATCCTCCGCCTATGGTGAAGAGGCCTATGCGGAAGAAGGTGAGTAGCAGGTCGAGGTATCTTGCACTCATCCCTTACGGTTCTTCTCAATCCACTTGCGGGCGTTGACGAACGCCTCTATCCAAGGGGTCACCTCGTCCCCTCTGTGCTCACGGGGATACCAAGCACACTGCCAAGGGAAGATAGCCCTCTCGAGGTGCGGCATCATGGCGAGGTGACGGCCGTCGGTGGAGCAGATGGCTGCGGCGGCGTAGTCGCTGCCGTTGGGGTTGGCGGGGTATTCGTTATAGTTGTACTGGGCGACGATGTTATGCTCGTTTTCGAGGCGGAACCTGCCCTCTGCGTGTGCCACCCACAGCCCGGGCTTGCAGCCTGAGAGTGTGGAGAGCATGACGCTGTGGTTGTCGCGGATGGTGAGGGTCACGAACTCGCTCTCGAACTTGCGGCTGACGTTGTGCTCCATCCTCGCCTGCTTGTCCCCCGTCAGTCCAAGCTCCACCATGAGCTGGCAGCCGTTGCAGATGCCGAGCGAGAGTGTGTCGGGGCGCGCGTAGAAGTGGTCGAGTGCCTCCTTGGCCTTGGGGTTGAAGAGGAACGCCCCCGCCCATCCCTTGGCAGAGCCGAGGACGTCGCTGTTGGAGAAGCCTCCGCAGAACACTATCATGTTGATGTCCTGCAGCGTCTCGCGTCCGCTGACGAGGTCGGTCATCATCACGTCCTTCACGTCGAAGCCCGCGAGCCAGAGGCAGTAAGCCATCTCCCGCTCGCCGTTGGTGCCTTTCTCTCTTATGATGGCGGCCCTTACGCCAGTCATCTCTCTGCGGTCGGGGCTAATGCCATAGTGCCTAAACGTGCCGGTGAAGCCCTTTGGGAAGGTGAGCTCGAGGGGCTGAAGCTTGTAGTTCTTATAACGCTCCTCAGCCGTATGGTTGAGGCTTTGGTCACGGTCGAGCAGGTAGCTGCTCTCGTACCACACGTCGCGGAGTTGGTCTATGTCGAACGTGGTTGTATAGTTATTGCGTTCCGTGGGTTGCAACCCACGGCTATCATAGTCCTGCCCCGTCGGGGCGGTATAGGAAATGGTGAGGGTTCTGTCTTTTGAGGGGGAGCCAAGGGGCAGGCACCTGACGTTAGCTTCTTGCATAAGGCTTTCGAAGGCAGCCCTGTGCTCCTCTGCGACCTGCACCACTGCGGCGGGGTTCTCGGCGAAGAGTGCCTTGACCAGGTCCGTCTGGCCAAGCGTGTCGAGGCACACGTCCAGTCCTCCCTCAGTGTTGGCGAAGCACATCTCCAAGAGGCAGGTAACGAGTCCCCCTGCCGAGACGTCGTGCCCTGAGAGCAGCAGTTCCTTCTCGACGCACTGCTGAAGGGCGTTGAACGTGGCCCGGAACTGCTTGGCGCTGATGACTGTAGGCACGTCGCTGCCCACACGGCCGAGGCTCTGGGCGAAGGCTGAGCCTCCAAGCCTTGGCAGGTCGCCTGAGAAGTCTATATAATATAAGGTAGAGGCGACGTTCTCGAGCACGGGGCTTACGGTCTTGCGCACGTCCCTTACCTCTGCCCCTGCGGAGACTATGACGGTGCCGGGGCTGATGACCTTCCTTCCGTCGGGGTACTTCTGCGTCATGGAGAGGCTGTCCTTGCCCGTAGGCACGTTGACGCCGAGTTCGATGCAGAAGCGTGAGAGTGCCTCGACTGCTTGGTAGAGCCTTGCGTCCTCACCCTCCTGCGCGCGGCAGGGCCACATCCAGTTGGCTGAGAGGCTGACGCTGTCCAGCCCTTCGGCGAGGTTGGCCCACACTATGTTGGTGAGGCTCTCGGCGACGGACAGCACGGAGCCTTTGCGTGGGTCAGCCAAGCCAGCCTGCGGTGCGTGCCCAAGTGCGGTGGCTATGCCTCCCAGTCCGAGGTAGTCGAGGGCGACGACGCCGCAGTCGGACAGTGGGAGCTGTATCCTGCCCTGGCACTGCTGCCTTGCCACCCGTCCCGTGACGCTGCGGTCGACCTTGTTGGTGAGCCAGTCCTTGCACGCCACGGCATCGAGTCGGAGCACCTTGTCGAGGTATTCGCGCAGCTTCAGGGGTTCGTACGTCACGTTCTGGTAGAGCCTCTCGACGGTGTTGTCTCTCATGACGGTCTTGGGCGAGTGGCCGAACATCTGCGCCACGTCGAGGTCGAAGGGCCGCGTGCCGTCAGCCATGCGGAAGGCGAAGTGCGCGTCTCCCGTTGTCTCTCCCACCACGTAGAGCGGCGCTCTCTCCCTCTCTGCTATGCGCCTCACGTGGTCCAGGTGCTGCTCCTCGATGAGCAAGCCCATCCTCTCCTGGCTCTCGTTGGCTATTATCTCCTTTGCCGACAGGGTAGGGTCGCCAATGGGCAGCTTAGTCATGTCTATCAAGCCGCCGCACTCCTCTACCAGCTCGCTCAGGCAGTTCACGTGCCCCGCACTGCCGTGGTCGTGAATGCTCACGACGGGGTTCACCTCCTCCTCGCAGAGAGCCCTGACAAGGTTCTCCGCCCTCTTCTGCATCTCGGGGTTGGCCCTCTGCACGGCGTTAAGCTCTATGCCGCTGCTGTAGCGGCCAGTGTCGACGGATGAGACGCTGCCTCCCCCGAGCCCGATGCGGTAGTTGTCGCCGCCCACCACCACTATCTTGTTCCCCTTCCGAGGCTCGCGCTTCAGGCAGTCTCGCTTAGTGCCGTAGCCCACGCCTCCGGCAAGCATTATCACCTTGTCGTATCCGTACTGCTCGCCGCGCTCCTCGTGCTCGAAGGTGAGCAGTGAGCCTGCGATGAGCGGCTGCCCGAACTTGTTGCCGAAGTCGGACGCTCCGTTGGATGCCTTGATGAGTATCTGCCCTGGTGTCTGGTAGAGCCACTTGCGCGGTGGCAGGGGTATGCCCTCGTGTCGCGGGTAGCTGGTCATATAGACGGCAGTGCCTGCAATGGGCCACGAGCCTACGCCCCCAGCCATACGGTCTCTGATCTCCCCTCCCGTGCCGGTGGAGGCACCGTTGAACGGCTCGACGGTGGTGGGGAAGTTGTGCGTCTCTGCCTTGAGGCTGATGACGCTTTCAATGTTCGTGACCCTGAAGTAGTCGCTTGTGGAGTGGTCGCGGGGTGCGAACAGCTCCACCACGGGTCCCTGTGCGAAGGCCACGTTGTCCTTGTAGGCGGAGAGTATGCGGTGGGGGTTGAGTTTGGTGGTTTGTTTGATGAGAGCGAAGAGGCTTGATGGCATTTCCTTGCCGTCAATGATGAACGTGCCGCCGAATATTTTGTGTCGGCAGTGTTCGGAGTTGATTTGTGCGAAGCCGAACACCTCGGAGTCGGTGAGCTTTCTGCCGAGCTGTCGCTCCACGCCGCGGAGGTAGTCTATCTCGTCGGGGCTGAGTGCGAGTCCCTCCTCCTCGTTGTAGGCTTCGAGGTCGCTGATGTGGCGTATGGGCTGTGGTTTGATGTCGACGTTGAAGACGCTCTGCCCGAGCCCCTTGTATATGCGCTGGAGCATTGGGTCGTGTTCAGTCTGTTCGGAGGCGGCTGGCAAGAACTCCTCTATGCGTGTGATGCCCTGTAGGCCCATGTTCTGAGTGATCTCGACGGCGTTGGTGCTCCAGGGCGTTATCATCTCCCTGCGTGGGCCGACGAAGAAGCCAGTGAGTTCCTGCTCCCGTGCCTCATTCGCGTTGCCGTAGAGCCAGCAGAGTTTGCCGGTGTCGTCGTGTGTGAGAGGCTCGAGGCTTTGTGTGGCGATGACGCTGCCCCCAGGTGTTTTGAAGAATGTGATGGTCATCTCTCTCTTGTGTGGGGTGAGTTGTTAGTTGCCCGCAAAGGTAGGAAGAAAGGGGGGATTGTGCAAATGGGTTTGCCTCGCCATGTTCGCCGCGTCGCCCCTCTATATTTCCGCCCACTGACGCGGCATCTTTTGCTCACGGACGCACAGTCATTTCCTCACGGGCGCACGGGTTTACCCAACCCGAAAGCAGACATTAGCCACTTCGCAGTGGGGAAAGCCTTGTCCGATAGTTAAAAATTCATAAATTTCACTCTTCAGGGGCAGGGAGGCGAAAAAAGAAAGTGCCCGGAGATTGCCCGTGAAAGGAAAATGGTTACCTTTGCACTTCGATTGGCCAACCATGCCTCAGACACTATGCAGGAATATAATAAAAATAATATAACCACAAAAGAACAGACAAATGCCTACAATTCAACAATTGGTCAGAAAAGGCCGAAGGAAGTTGGCAGACAAGAGCAAAAGCCCTGCGCTGGACAGCTGCCCTCAACGTAGGGGAGTGTGCGTGCGCGTCTACACGACAACTCCCAAAAAGCCTAACTCGGCGATGAGAAAAGTCGCCCGCGTCCGCCTCACCAACAGCAAGGAGGTGAACAGCTACATCCCCGGCGAGGGGCACAACCTGCAGGAACACAGCATAGTGCTCGTCAGAGGCGGCAGGGTGAAAGACCTGCCCGGCGTGCGATACCACATAGTGCGGGGAACCCTGGACACTGCCGGGGTGGCAAGCCGCACACAGAGACGAAGCAAGTACGGGGCCAAGAGGCCCAAAGCCAAGAAATGAGACGAAACAGGGAAACCGACGAGAAGCCCCAAACAGTAAACAACAAGAGAAATGCGTAAAGGAAAACCCAAGAAACACGTGATACTGCCCGACCCCGTCTACGGCGACGTGAAGGTCTCGAAGTTCGTCAACCACCTCATGTACGCGGGCAAGAAGACCATCTCCTACACCATCTTCTACAGCGCGCTGGACATAGTGAAAGCCAAGATGGCCAACCAGGAGAAAGACGCCCTGACCATCTGGAAAGAGGCCCTGGACAAGATAACACCGCAGGTGGAGGTGAAAAGCAAACGCATCGGAGGGGCAACCTTCCAGGTGCCCACCGAGATACGCCCCGAGAGAAAAGAGTCCGTCTCAATGAAGAACATGATAAACTTCGCCCGCAAAAGAGGAGGCAAGACCATGGCGGACAAACTGGCGGCCGAGATAATGGACGCCTACAACGAACAGGGCGGCGCGTACAAGCGCAAAGAGGACATGCACCGCATGGCCGAGGCCAACAGGGCATTCGCCCACTTCCGCTTCTAAGCAAAGCGACGAATAGGTATTAGCACACAAAAACAAGGAATGGCAAGACAAGACTTACATTTAACTCGGAACATCGGTATCATGGCGCATATCGACGCGGGGAAGACGACGACCTCCGAGCGAATACTCTTCTACACGGGCAAGACCCACAAGATTGGCGAGGTGCACGAGGGGGCGGCGACGATGGACTGGATGGCGCAGGAACAGGAGAGAGGAATAACCATCACATCGGCAGCCACCACCGCCTACTGGACTTGGAACGGCGACAAATATAAGCTGAACCTCATAGACACCCCGGGACACGTTGACTTCACCGCCGAGGTGGAACGCTCGCTCAGAGTGCTCGACGGAGCAATAGCCACATACTGCGCCGTGGGGGGCGTGGAGCCACAGTCGGAGACGGTGTGGCGGCAGGCTGACAAATACAGCGTGCCAAGGATTGGCTACGTGAACAAAATGGACCGCTCGGGGGCGGACTTCTTCGAGGTGGTAAGGCAAATGAAGGCGATACTCGGCGCCAACCCGGTAGTCGTGGCAGTGCCCATAGGGGCTGAGGAGAACTTCAAGGGAATAGTTGACCTGATAAAGATGAAGGCCATCCTGTGGCACGACGAGACAATGGGAGCCGAGTACGAGATGGACGACATACCCGCCGACATGCTGGACGAATGCCGGGAGTGGCGCTCCAAAATGCTCGAGCAGGCAGCCGAGCAGGACGACACGCTGATGGAGAAGTTCTTCGACGACCCCGACACCATCACCGAGCCTGAGATCATAGCCGCCATAAGAAAGGGAACGCTGAGCCTGGACATGGTGCCCATGACATGCGGCTCCTCCTTCAAGAACAAAGGGGTGCAGACACTGCTCGACTACGTCTGCATGTTCCTGCCCTCACCACTGGACACACCCGCCATCAAGGGCGTGAACCCCGACACTGGCGAGGAGGAGGAACGCCACCCCGACGAGGACGAGAAGACCTCGGCGCTGGCGTTCAAGATTGCCACCGACCCCTACGTTGGCCGCCTCACGTTCTTCCGCGTCTACTCGGGAAAGATTGACGCCGGCAGCTACGTCTACAACGTGCGCTCGGGCAAGAAGGAGCGCATAAGCCGCATATTCCAGATGCACTCCAACCACCAGAACCCCGTTGACGTCATCGGGGCTGGCGACATAGGGGCCGCAGTGGGCTTCAAGGATATTCACACCGGAGACACCCTGACAGAGGAGGACGCTCCCATCATCCTGGAGTCCATCGAGTTCCCCGACCCAGTCATCGGCATAGCCGTCGAGCCGAAGACGCAGAAGGATCTGGACAAACTCTCCATCGGCCTGCAGAAACTCGCTGAGGAAGACCCCACGTTCACCGTCAGGACCGACGAGCAGAGCGGACAGACGGTGATCTCCGGAATGGGAGAGCTGCACCTCGACATCATCCTGGACCGCCTCAGACGCGAGTTCAAGGTGGAGTGCAACCAGGGCAAGCCGCAGGTGAACTACAAGGAGGCTGTGACCACCACTGTCAACCACCGCGAGCTCTACAAGAAGCAGACGGGCGGACGAGGCAAGTTCGCCGACATCATAGTGAACGTGGGCCCCGTGGACCCCGACTTCGAGGGAACGGGCCTGCAGTTCGAGAACAAGGTGACGGGCGGAAACATACCCAAGGAGTTCATCCCCTCCGTCGAGAAGGGCTTTGAGATGGCGATGAAGAACGGCGTGCTGGGCGGCTTCCCCATGGACACGCTTAAGGTGGAGCTGCTCGACGGCAGCTATCACCCCGTGGACTCCGACCAGCTCTCCTTCGAGATAGCCGCACAGATAGCCTACAAGGCTTGCTGCGCCAAGGCTAAGCCCGTCTTGCTGGAGCCCATGATGAAGCTGGAGGTGGTGACGCCTGAGGAGAACATGGGCGACGTGATAGGCGACCTGAACAAACGCCGCGGGCAGATAGAGGGAATGGACACCACAAGGACCGGGGCCCGTCTGGTGAAGGCCATGGTGCCGCTTGCGGAGATGTTCGGCTATGTGACTGCCCTGAGGACCATCACCTCCGGGCGTGCCACAAGCTCCATGACGTATGACCACCACGCTCCCGTGAGCAGGCAGATAGCCCAGGCGGTGCTGACGGAGATGAACGGGAGGGTGGACCTGGTGTGAGAGACAAGCGGGAGCAGGGCGCCGCATAGCGAACGACTCTTATGCGGCAAGCCAGCCCCCACGCAAAGAATAAGAGACAGACAAACCAAACAAACGGAAAGAATGAGTCAGAAAATCAGGATTAAGCTGAAGTCCTACGACCACAACCTCGTGGACAAGTCAGCGGAGAAGATCGTGAAGACCGTGAAGATAACCGGCGCCATAGTGAGCGGGCCAATACCCCTGCCCACACACAAGCGCATCTTCACCGTGAACCGCTCCACGTTCGTCAACAAGAAATCGCGCGAGCAGTTCCAGCTCTGCACCTACAAGCGCCTCATCGACATCTACAGCAGCAACGCCAAGACAGTGGACGCCCTGATGAAAATGGAGCTGCCCAGCGGCGTGGAGGTGGAGATAAAGGTGTGAGACGAGACTGAGGAGAGAGAGTTATTATTCAATCACATATCTGAAATGCCAGGATTATTAGGAAAGAAAATCGGAATGACTTCCGTGTTCAGTGCCGAGGGCAAGAATGTGCCATGCACTGTTATCGAATTAGGTCCTTGTGTGGTCACTCAGGTAAAAACCGTTGAGAGGGACGGCTACTCCGCCGTACAGCTCGGCTTCCAGGAGGCAAAGGAGAAGAACACCTCCGCCCCGATGATGGGCCACTTCAAGAAAGCCGGGACCACACCAAAGAGACACTTGGCCGAGTTCACAGGATTCGAGCAGGAGATGAACCCGGGCGACACCGTCACAGTGGAGCTCTTCGCCGACACGGCCTACGTTGACGTGATAGGCACCTCCAAGGGGCGCGGCTTCCAGGGCGTGGTGAAACGCCACGGCTTCGGCGGAGTGGGGCAGGCCACCCACGGGCAGGACGACCGCCTGCGCCACCCGGGATCAATAGGAGCATGCTCCTTCCCCGCCAAGGTGTTCAAGGGAATGCGCATGGCCGGCCAGATGGGCAACCAGAGGGTCACCACGCACAACCTGCAAGTGTTGAAGGTGATACCCGAGCACAACATCCTCATGATAAAGGGAAGCGTGCCCGGATACAATGGTGCAATAGTCAGCGTTTTGAAGTAAGATGGAAGTTAGCGTATTGAACATAAAGGGCGAGGACACCGGACGGAAGGTGACACTCAACGACGCCATCTACGGCATCGAGCCCAACGACCACGCCATTTACCTTGACGTGAAGCTGATACTCGCGAACCACCGCCAAGGAACAGCAAAGTCGAAAGAGAGAAGTGAGATAACAGGCTCCACACGCAAGCTCATACGCCAGAAAGGAAGCGGCGGGGCAAGACGCGGTGACATCAAGTCGCCCCTTCTGAGAGGAGGCGGCCGCGTGTTCGGGCCCAAGCCACGGGACTACAGCCAGAAGCTGAACAAGAAGGAGCGCGTGCTGGCCCGCAAGTCCGCCCTGACCTACAAGGCAAGGGAGAACGAGATAATCGTCGTGGAGGACTTCACACTGCAGGCGCCGAAGACAAAGGCCTTCATCAAGATACTCAACAACCTCAAGATAGAGGAGAAGAAGAGCCTCTTCGTCACGCCAGCCTCCGACAAGAGCGTCTACCTCTCGGCCCGCAACCTGCAGAAGGTGCGCATAATGCCAGCGGCACTGCTGAACACCTACCGCGTGCTGGACAACGACGTGATGGTGATAGCCGAGAGCGCCCTCCCGGTCATCGAGGGAAACCTGATAAAAAGCTAAAGAAGCCGCAACACCATGTCATACATCATCAAACCACTGGTGACGGAGAAAATGAACTCCATCACAGAGAAGCAGAACAAGTTCGGCTTCATCGTGCGCCCAGGCGCCAACAAGATCGAGATAGGCAAAGAGATAGAGGAGCGCTACAACGTGACCGTCCTCTCAGTCAACACCATGAACTACGCGGGCAAGACAAAGAGACGCTACACAAAAGCTGGACTGATAAAAGGACGCACCAGGGCGCTAAAGAAGGCGATCGTCACACTCAAGGAGGGTGACACCATAGATTTCTACAGCAACATTTAACGAAAGAGATGGCAGTACGTAAATTCAAGCCCACAACACCAGGGCAGAGACACAAGATTATAGGCACGTTCGAGGAGATCACAGCGTCAGTGCCTGAGAAGTCTCTCACGTTCGGCAAGCACTCCACAGGAGGCCGCAACAGCAGCGGCCGCATGACAGTGCGCTACAGAGGAGGCGGACACAAGAGAAGATACCGCCTCATCGACTTCAAGAGAGACAAGGATGGCGTGCCGGCCGTCGTGAAGACAATAGAGTATGACCCGAACCGCTCGGCAAGGATAGCGCTGCTCTTCTACGTCGACGGGGAGAAACGCTACATCATAGCCCCCAACGGGCTTGAGGTGGGCACAACGCTCCTGAGCGGCGCCGAGGCGGCCCCCGAGGTGGGCAACGCCCTGCCGCTGCGCAACATACCCGTCGGCACGGTCATACACAACATAGAGCTGCGCCCCGGGCAGGGAGCCATGCTCGTGCGCTCGGCAGGCAACTTCGCACAGCTCACCTCCCGCGACGGAGACTACTGCATCATCAAGCTGCCCTCGGGAGAGATACGCAAAATACTCGGCACGTGCAAGGCGACTGTAGGCAGTGTGGGCAACTCGGACCACGCGCTCGAGAGCTCCGGAAAGGCAGGGCGCTCGCGCTGGCTCGGCAGGCGGCCGCACAACAGAGGCGTGGTCATGAACCCGCACGACCACCCGATGGGCGGCGGCGAGGGACGACAGAGCGGCGGACACCCCCGCTCGCGCAACGGCCTCTACGCCAAGGGCCTGAAGACACGCTCGAAGAAGAAGCCGTCTGGCAAGTACATCATCGAGAGAGCTAAGAAAAGGTAACAGGGCAGGATAAAAAGAAGAAAGATATGAGTCGCTCACTTAAGAAAGGTCCATATATCGAGGTGAACCTCGAGAAGAAAATCCTTGCCATGAACGAGAGTGGCAAGAAGGCCGTGGTAAAGACCTGGGCCCGCGCCTGCATGATATCCCCCGACTTCGTGGGGCAGACAATAGCCGTGCACAACGGGAACAAGTTCATCCCCGTGTACGTCACCGAGAACATGGTGGGGCACAAGCTCGGAGAGTTCGCCCCGACACGCAAGTTCGGTGGACACGCCGGGAACAAGAAGAAGTAAGCAGAGTTAGCCAAAGGACAATTAGAGCAAACACAAGAATGGGAAAGAGAAAGAAACTGGCCGCCGAAGCCATGAAGGCCGCCCGCAAGACCCAATACTTCGCGAGGCTGAGGAACGTCCCCTCGTCGCCGCGCAAGATGAGATACGTGGTGGACCTCATACGGGGCATGGAAGTGAACAGGGCGCTTGGCACGCTGAGGTTCTCCTCGAAAGCCGCCTCGGCAGACGTGGAGAAAGTGCTGCGCTCCGCCATAGCCAACTGGGAGCAGAAGAACGAGAGGAAGGCAGACGACGGGGAGCTGTTCGTCACACGCGTGTTAGTGGACTGCGGCCCCACGCTGAAGCGCATGAGGCCCGCCCCGCAGGGGCGCGGCTACAGGATACGCAAGCGCTCCAACCACATCACCTTGTTCGTTGACACAAAAAAAGAATAGAGAAACATGGGACAGAAAGTAAACCCGATAAGCAACCGCCTCGGCATAATACGCGGCTGGGACTCCAACTGGAGCGGCGGCAAGGACTTCGGCGACACCCTGCTCGAGGACAGCAAGATACGCAAGTACCTCAACACCCGCCTCAGCGATGCGAGCCTCTCGAGGATAATAATCGAGCGCACCCTGAAGAAGGTGACCATCACCGTCTGCACCGCCCGCCCTGGGCTGATAATAGGCAAGGGCGGAGAGAAGGTTGACAAGCTGAAGGAAGAGCTGAAGAAACTCACCGACAAGGAGGTGCAGCTCAACATCTTCGAGGTGCGCAAGCCCGAGCTCGACGCCATCATCGTGGGCAACAACATAGCCCGCCAGGTGGAGGGCAAGATAGCCTACCGCCGGGCCATAAAGATGGCCATCGCCAACACCATGAGGGCAGGGGCCGAGGGCATCAAGGTGCAGATCTCAGGGCGCCTTAACGGGGCCGAGATAGCACGCCGCGAGATGTACAAGGAAGGGCGAACACCCCTGCACACCTTCCGCGCAGACATAGACTACTGCCAGACAGAGGCCCTGACGAAAGTGGGACTGCTGGGCATAAAGGTGTGGATATGCCGCGGGGAGATATACGGGAAGAAAGACCTCGCGCCTAACTTCGCCCAGCAGAAGGAGAACACTGGCCGCAGCTTTAATGGCGGAGGCAGAGGAGGCTTCCGGCGGAAGAAGAACAACAACAACAACCGATAGTAAGACCAGACCACTATGTTACAACCGAAAAGAACCAAATACAGAAGACCCCAGAAAGGGCGCAGCAAAGGGAACGCCCACCGCGGCACACAGCTGGCCTTCGGCTCGTTCGGCATCAAGTCGCTCGGCACACGCTGGATAACAGCACGCCAGATAGAGGCGGCCCGTATAGCCATGACACGCTACATGCAGCGCGAGGGACAGAGCTGGATACGCATATTCCCCGACAAGCCGATAACCAAGAAGCCCGCCGACGTGCGCATGGGCAAGGGTAAGGGCGACCCCGTCGGGTTCGTGTTCCCCATCACACCCGGGCGCATCATATTCGAGATAGAGGGAGTGCCCTACGAGACAGCCAAGGAGGCCCTGCGACTGGCGGCCCAGAAACTGCCCGTGGTGACGAAGTTTATTGTCCGCCGCGACTACGATAAAGACGCACAACAATGAAAACAGCTGAGATAAAGGAGATGTCGACTGCCGACCTGCAGGAACGCATTAAGACAGAGAAGGCCAACTACACCCAGATGCTGCTCAACCACGCTGTCTCCCCCCTGGAGAACACAGCCCAGATAAGGACAGCCCGCCGCGACATAGCGCGCCTGATGACAGCCCTGCGCCAGAGAGAGTTGAACAAGTAAAAACGATCACGACACAGATGGAAGAAAGGAATTTAAGGAAGACAAGAACTGGCGTTGTGGTCAGCGACAAGATGGACAAGACCATAGTGGTCGCCACCCAGTTCAAGGAGATGCACCCGATCTACGGCAAGTTCGTCAGCAAGACGAAGAAATACTACGCCCACGACGAGAAGAACGACTGCCACAGGGGCGACAAGGTGCTGATAATGGAAACCCGCCCCCTGAGCAAGACGAAGAGGTGGAGAGTTGTGCAAGTTGTTGAAAGAGCCAAGTAGCCATGATACAGAGTGAGACAAGATTAGTCGTGGCCGACAACAGCGGGGCGAAGGAGTGCCTTTGCATCAAGGTGCTCGGCGGGACAAGGCGCCGCTACGCCTCCGTCGGCGACGTGATAGTGGTGACCGTGAAGAGCGCGATCCCCACCAGTGATGTCAAGAAAGGCTCGGTCTCGAGAGCCTTGATAGTGCGCACGAGGAAAGAGATACGGCGGGCCGACGGGTCGTACATCCGCTTCGACGACAACGCCTGCGTGCTGCTCAACAGCGCGGGCGAGCTCAGGGGGAGCCGCATCTTCGGCCCCGTGGCCCGCGAGCTGCGCGCAGTCAATATGAAGGTTGTGTCTCTTGCGCCCGAGGTGCTGTGATTACATTAATATTTTGAGAAACAATGAGTAAGTTACATATCAAGAAAGGCGACACGGTGTACGTCAACTCGGGGAACGACAAGGGCATGACGGGCACAGTGCTGAAAGTCCTCGTGAAGGAGCAGCGCGCCATAGTGGAGGGCGTGCACAAGGTGAAGAAGTGCCAGAAGCCAAGCGCTAAGTTCCCTCAGGGCGGCATCATAGAGA
>JAJPZF010000201.1 GCA_021204545.1 Prevotellaceae bacterium | reverse complement strand
TCTTCCTCGACCACGTGCCTATGTACGACAAGTTCCGCACCGTCGCCTCCATCCTTGTCATAGCGGAGTTCACCATCCCCTTGCTTGGTATGTTCGCCCTGAAGAAGCTTGTGGACGAGCCCGACTACCTCAGGCAGAAGACGGTGAACTTCCCCAACATGGGCTTCGTCTACATAAGTCTCATCCTCACGGCGGGCAGCTGCCTGCTCCTGTGGCTCATGCCTGGTGCCTTCTTCAACGGCTTCGTGTCGTCGGCGGAGCAGGGAGCCATAGAGGGGCTTGCCCAGTACGGGTGGCCTGTGGGGGACATCCTCAGCAACCTCAGCGAGATGCGAAGGGCGGTGGTCAGTGCCGACGCACTACGCTCTCTCATCGTCATCGTCGTTGGCTTCCTCGTTCTCATGGTGTACCGCTGGGGCAAGATAGGCAAGCTGAGCATGACCTTCTGCCTCGTGGTGCTTTGCCTCGCCGATATGTGGGGTGTCAACAAGCGCTACCTTAACGACGACATGTTCGTGCGCCCTACCCCGCCGAGCTCGGCCATACCCATGACCTTCGCCGACGGCAGGATACTCGAGGACACGACCACCTACTACCGCGTGCTCAACCTCACCGTCAACACCTTCAACGACAACACTACCTCCTACTACCACAAGAGCGTGGGCGGCTACCACGCCGCCAAGCTCAGGCGCTACCAGGAGCTCATAGACGAGCACATCATCCCTGAGATGACGGGCCTGGGCAACGTCCAGTCCCTCGCCTCCTGCCCCGTGCTTAACATGCTCAACACGAAGTACCTCATCGTCGACCCCGACAGCGAACCTGTCGTGAACCCCTTCGCTAACGGCAACGCATGGTTCGTCGGGGAGGTGCGCTACGTAAAGGACGCTGACGCTGAGCTGGAGGGCCTGCACGGGCTTGACACGAAGAGCGTTGCGGTGGCGGACAAGAGGTTCGAGAGCCTTGGGCAAGGCAGGCAGGACTCCACGGCGACAGCCACGCTTACCAGCTACGAAGCCAATGAGCTGAGGTACGAGGTGCAGTCCAAACAAGGAGGAGTGGTGGTGTTCAGTGACATCTACTACCCCGGATGGACGTGCACCGTGGACGGCAGCCCTCAGGAGATATGCAGAGTAGACTACGCGCTAAGGGCCATCAGCATAGGGGCGGGAAGGCACGAGGTAGTGATGCGCTTCGACCCCCAAAGCCTCAGGACGACCGAGAGCATAGCCTACGTGGCGTGGGCGGTGTTAGTCCTCCTCTTCCTCGGCTCGCTCGTGAAGACGTGGCTCGACCACCGCAGGGAGCCGCAGCAGTAAGCTATCGCCTTGTTCCGGGGGTGTCTTATGCAACCCCTTCGGGGTTACGTTAGCCGCCTCAAAAGGGGTAATACCTCTTTGAGCAAAGGGGTAATACCTCTTTGAGCAAAAGGGTAATACCTCTTTGAGCAAAGGGGTAATACCTCTTTGATGAAAGGGGTAATACCTCTTTGATGAAAGGTCACGGTGGGGCTTGGTCAGCGCTGAAGTATGGCGCGGACTGCGAACCACAGGTGCTCGGCGAGGGCGACAGCCGTGCCGTAGTGCCTCGACATAAGGCGGAAGCGCTCGAGGAGCGACCGTCGGTGGTTGCGGGTGGTCAAGCCCTCCGAGAGGTAGTCGGTAAGGACGAGCCGGGTGTTAAGGGTAGGCAGGCCCCGGCGCTCGCCCTCCGTGAGAAGGCGGATGGCCCAGTCGTAGTCGGCGGAGAAGCGGATACGTGTGTCGTAAGGCACGCTGCGGGCGAGGCTCGTGAGGGCGTAAAGGCTCTGGTGGCAGACGAGCATACCCTGGCGGAAGCTTCGCGACGTGAGGGCCGAGGGGGCTCTTAGCCGTCGGTGGCGCAGGAAGCTGCCCGCCGCGTCCACGATGTCCGTCTCGCCATAGAGGACGCTGTAGTCCCTGCCCTCTTGCAGGCGCGCTATGCTGGCGAGCGTGGAGGGGGAGTGCAATGTGTCGCCGGCGTTTAGAAAGACTAAGTACTTGCCCTGTGCGAGCCTTAAGCCCTTGTTCATAGCGTAGTAAAGGCCGTCGTCCCTCTCGCTCAGCCATCGCACTGAATGGCTGCCCGCCCCCGCGCTCCGCTGTGCGTAGGCGCGGACGAGAGCCATGGTAGAGTCCGTCGACAGTCCGTCGACGATGATGTGCTCCACCTCAGGGTAGGTCTGCCGCTCCACGCTGAGGAGCGTCGCCCCGATGGTGGAGGCGGCGTTGAAGGTGACTGTTATGACGCTGAAGAGGGGGCTAAGAGGCATAGACCTCGATGTACTTGCGGGCGATGCGGTCCTGGTCGTAGACGTACTGGGCGTAGTGAGAAGCGGCGTCGCCAAGCCCTGGGGTGTTGAGCGCGAACTCCACCCCGTCGGCAAGGTCCTGGCTGTCCTTGTAGTTGGCCACGTAGCCGTTGGCCAGGTGGTCAATCATCTCGGGTATGCCTCCCGTGCGGAAGCCCACGCATGGAGTGCCGCAGGCCATGGCCTCCACGATGGTGTTGGGCAGGTTGTCGAAGAGGGCGGGGGTAATGAAGAGGTCGGCGGCGCGGTATATCTGCGCCAACTTCTCAGGTGAGTCGATGTAACCCATCGGGTACACGGGGTAGGAGAGCAGCTCGGCGAGCCTCTCGGCCTTCAGGCCCATAGCCACAAAGCCAAGGTTGGCGTCGGTCTGCGTGGCGCTCCTCTTCTTCAGTGTCTTAGCCATCTCGGCTATGTACTTGATGCCCTTACGCTCGTCGGTCACCTTCTGCGAGGCAAAGAGGATGAGCCGTCGTTGCAAGGGCAGACCGAGAGCCTTGCGTGCCTCGAGCTTGTCGCCGGGGCAGTAGAGGCTCGTGTCGAGAGGGTTGGGGATGCAGGTGATGCTCTTGCCCTTAAGCAGGAAGCTGAGGTGCGCCTGCTCCTCGAGCCAATGACTACAGGTGACCACCTTGAAGTCAGCGTCCTTGTAGAGGGCTGCCTTCTTCTTGAACGTAGTGTAGGACATGTCCCTCTTGGCAGGTTTCTTGAGCAAGGGGCAGTCGTGGCAGCGGGTGCGGAAGAAGGTGCACGAGCCTGCGTAGTGGCACACGCCCGTGCAAGGCCACATGTCGTGCATAGTCCAGACGATGCGCTTGCCCGAACGCATTACCTTGCGTATGCCTGCCATCGAGAGGAAGCCTTGGTTGACCCAGTGCAGGTGAATGATGTCGGCCTCCTTGAAGGCGGGCAGCTCCGTTATGTCAGTACCGTCGGTGGCGGGGTCGAGGGCGAAGAGGCGCTTCTTGGTGAAGCCGTTGCTCATCCATATCCTCGCCCTCTCGGCGGCGAAGTGCAGCTTGTGCCTCCACTCGGGCAGGGCGGTAAGCACGTTGGGGTCGTCGGTCTGCCTGAGGGCTACGAGCATCCTTGCGTCAACGCCGCCCCTGAGCAAGGCTTTGAGCAGGCGATAGGCGGCGATGGCTGCCCCGCCCGCTATCTGTGAGGTGTTAACCAGCAGTACCTTCATATCTCATCCTTTTATATAGCTTCCTTATCATCCTTCCCAGCCACGTGTAGCGGATGCCCCAGTCGGTGATGGCGAGGGCGAAGAGACGCTCCGTCTGCTCGTCGGCTTGCGGTCGCTCCTCCTTGCGGAGCATCACGGGGGTCTGCCTCACAGGGCGGTCGTACTCGTACCTCTGCAACAGTCGGCAAGAGCGGAAGTGCGTCCCTCCCCTCAGCCCTATGTTCCTGACCAGCGTAGTGCTTGGGGTAAGGCACAGACCGCCTGCCTTGTATATCGCCATCTCCCAGCACACGTCCCACGGGATTGGGTCTTTATTCAAGGACCTGAGGCAGGGGAACACGCCGCCGTACTGCATCCTGTCCACGTCCTCCCTCGTCATCCCCTGCAACGCCTCACTGCGGCTCTCGAAGTGGCGGAAGTGCCTCTGCCACTTGTCCCTCCACGTTGCCCAGCCCCAGCCGCTCATGTGGGGCGTGAAGTAGTAGTC
>JAJPZF010000283.1 GCA_021204545.1 Prevotellaceae bacterium | reverse complement strand
GGTAGTGGTGGTTCATGTAGCAGTCGTACATAAGCACCCACGTGCCGTCGAAGAGGCGGAACACTCCGCTGCCTTCCACCTGCTCCTTCGTGTCCTGGCAGTAGCCGTCGAGCAGCGTCCACTCCTCGCTGTCGAGCAGTGACTTCGCCACGAACTGCTTTATGCCCTTGGTCTTCGAGCCCTCAGTCTTGAAGAATATGTGGTACAACCCGTCGTCGTCCATCACTATGTCCGTGTCGATGCAAGCGTCGCCAAGGTCGAAGAGCACTTGCGGCTCGCCCTCGAAGTCACTGAAGTCCTCGTTGGCGTATGCGTAGTAGACACGGTCGTAAGGGCAGTTGCCGTCGTTGGTCATCACGCTGAAGTAGACCATATACTTGCCCTTCTCCTTGTCGTAGATTGTCTGCGGCGCCCACACTCTTGTAACGTGCTGGAACATCGTTCCCTTATATCTTGTGGGGAAGTTGATGGCGTGATGCTCCCAGTTGATAAGGTTGCGCGAGCGCATAAGCACCAGTCCTCGGTTCGACGACCAGCCTTGGCTGCACGCCATGTCTGTTGCCACCTGGTAGAACCAGCCGTCCTCCCCTCTCAATATATGCGGGTCGCGCACGGCTTTCTTGCGGGCTATCGTGTCGCTTGCTATGACGGGATGCCCGTTGTTCAGCGGCTTGTAGTTCCACCCGTCAGTGCTTGTGGCGTAACATATCTGCTCTTGCTCGATGGCGTTGCCCGTGAAGTATGTGAAGAGGTAAGCCACATACTTGTCTTTGGCAAGCGAGAAGCCCGTGGACATCGCGGCGGCCAGCACAACCGCGCACATCCGTTTGAAGCCGATTACCATGGAAGTCTTGTTTGTTTGTTCTTTATTGACGTTTTGAGGCGTATGAAGCGCAACATTCCTCGCAAAGGTACAAAACTAAATGATTAACGAGCAACCGATTTCTGTTTTTTCTGACAGCGGGGCGAAAACAAGGCGGTCGGGCGGCGGAGGCAAGGAAAGAATCGCATAACTTCGCGCAGAGAAATTCCAAAAGACTAACGGAAAAAGGACTATGACACTGAAGGAATTATGCGCGGCCCGCTACAGCTGCCGCCACTACACCAGCGCTCCCCTGGAGAAGGAGAAGCTTGAGTACATCAAGGAGTGCGCACGCCTCGCCCCGAGCGCAAAGAACATCCAGCCGTGGAAGTTCCGGCTCGTCGCCGACAAGCCCACATTGCAGAAGGTGTGCGACTGCTACGCCCTCGACTGGCTCCGCACAGCCCCCGCCATCGTCATCTGCATGGAGAACCCAGGAGAGGCGTGGACCCGCGAGACAGACGGCAAGAACCACGCCGACATCGACGTTGCCATTGCAACGGAGCATATCTGCCTCGCGGCCGCCGAGCAGGGGCTTGGCTCGTGCTGGATATGCAACTTCAACGTCGAGAAGCTCAAGAAAACAGTGCCGCTCCCCGCAGGTTTCGAGCCGGCGGCACTCATTCCCCTGGGCTACGCCGCCGACACGGTGACCCAGAAGCACCGCAAGCCCCAGGAGGAAGTGTGGCTGTAAGGGCGGCTCTGCCAAGCGGCCTCCCTCGCGCGCGCGTATTATATATTAAAGGTATAGCTTAAGCTCTCCCCGCTATCTCGGCCCACGTCCTGCGCCCCCTCACGTAGTACTGCCAGAGGATGCTGCCCACGCTGTCGCCAAGCATGTCGCACACCGCGCGGCGCAGGTTCTCTCTCCTGTCCTCACGGAAGCCTTGCCTCATCCGCAAGAATGCCCACCATGCCCGCGGCACAGCAAGAGACGAGCGCCACTGCCCGGCGAGAAGGAACCTGAGGGAGGCTGCCGCGTCGAGCAGGAGCCGCAAGGCCATCACCCGCGGCAGGCGGCCTGCGGGCATGTTCTTATAGACAAGCAGCAGGTTGTTGCGGAAGTTGAGGAAAGTCTTCAGCGGGTTCTCCGCCGGCAACGTGCCGCCCCCGACGTGGTAAGCAACGCTCGCGGGCACGCAGACCACCCGCCTGCCCCTCGCCCTCAAGCGCCAACAGAGGTCAATCTCTTCCTGATGGGCGAAAAAGCGAGCGTCGAGTCCTCCCGCGGCCCAGTAGTCGCGGCTGCGGATCATAAGGCAAGCGCCCGTCGCCCAGTGGCAAGCCATCGGCTCGTCATACTGGCGCTCGTCCCGCTCCACCGTGCCGAACACCCTGCCACGGCAGTAAGGATAGCCAAGAGCGTCGAGAAATCCGCCGCAAGCCCCCGCATACTCGAAGCTGTCCTTGCGGCTTTGGCTCAGCAACTTAGGCTGGCAAGCCGCCACCTCAGGGTGCGCCTCCATGTACAACAGCATAGGCTGGAACCAGCCCTGCCGCACCTCAACGTCGCTGTTCAGCAAGAGATAATACTCCGCCTCCACTTGTCGGAGCGCCCGGTTATAGCCTTCCGCGAAGCCATAGTTGCGCTCGAGCGGGATAACTCTCACTCCGGGCATCTCCTCCGCCAGCCAGCGAAGCGAGCTGTCCGTGCTGCCGTTGTCAGCCACAATCACCTCGGCCGACTGGCTGTGCCGCACCACCCCTTTGAGGAAACGCCGCATCATCCCCACCCCGTTCCAGTTGAGAATCACTATCGCCAGCCTCATACCACCGTCCCCCTCAGCCAGGTCCGCTGCTCATTCCAGCCGTCGAGCCGCACATTCACTATCACGTTGTCAAGCTCTGACTGCACCACGACCTTAATATAATTGTCGGTGAACCCCGCGCGGACGTTGCGCCCGCGGCCGTGCTCCAGCAGGACGGGGCGCACGGTCCCGATATACTTCTCGTAGAAAGCCCGCTTCTTTCGCTCGCTCACGGCAAGCACGCGCTGGCTTCTCTCGCGTTTCTCCAGGGCCCTCACCCTGTGGGGGATGCGCAGGGCAGCCGTGCCTGGGCGCTCGCTGTAGCTGAACACGTGGAACTGGCTCACTGGCAGCTCCTCCATGACCTTAAGAGATTGCTCGAAAAGCTCGCTGGTCTCGCCCCTTGTTCCCACTATGACATCTACCCCGACAAACGCGTCGGGCATCAATTCTCTTATGAGATTTACCTTCGAGCGGAAGAGATCCGTGTCATAGTGGCGGCGCATAAGGCGCAACACTTCGTCCGACCCGCTCTGAAGCGGCAGGTGGAAGTGGGGCATGAAGCTGCGGCTTGAGGCACAGACTTGCACGATCTCGTCTGTGAGCAGGTCGGGCTCGAGGCTGCTTATGCGGTAACGCTCTATCCCCTCCACCGCGTCCAGCCGCCTCACAAGGTCAACAAACCGCTCGCCCGTCGTCTTGCCGAAGTCGCCGATATTCACGCCCGTCAGCACAATCTCCTTGCCTCCGCGGCCCGCCACCGCCTGCGCCTGACTGACGAGCGACGAGACGGAGGCGTTGCGGCTGCGGCCTCGCGCGAAGGGGATGGCGCAATATGTGCAAAAGTAGTCGCACCCGTCCTGAACCTTAAGGAAATATCGGGTGCGGTTGCCGCAGGCGCACGACGGCACGAAGCTGCGTATCTCCGCCATGCGTGTGGTCTCAACCAGAGTTTCCCCCCTGTCCTCAGCGTTGCCCTCAGACAGGAGCTCCCCGATTAGCTCCGTGATTTGCGCCTTCCGCTCCGTACCCACTACGAGGCTCACGCCCTCGATGGCGGCGATTTCCTCAGGCCTGAGCTGAGCCGAGCAGCCTGTCACCACCATGCGAGCGCCCGGATGTTGGCGGACCATACGGCGGATAGCCTGCCGGCTCTTGGCGTCAGCCACCCCGGTCACGCCACACGTGTTCACTATGCAAAGGTCAGCAACCTCGCCCTTTCCCGCGGTCAGCATGCCCTCAGAGCGCAGACGCTCCGCCAGGCTCGCCGTCTCCGCGAAGTTCAGCTTGCAGCCCAAGGTGAGGTAGGCCGCCTTCTTACCCTCGAAAGGCTTAAGGCAATCCATGCTCGCAAAGGTACATAAAAAACGACAATATGCAAAGAAACGCCCTCGACCGAGTGA
>JAJPZF010000144.1 GCA_021204545.1 Prevotellaceae bacterium | reverse complement strand
GGTCAGGGTCAATGTCGTAATAGTCTCTAATGGCGTAGGGCGAGCCAGCCAAGCCTTTCACCACCTCGGGGCTGTCGCCGCCGATGCCGTAGATGGAGTAGTCGGCCCCAGTGGCGTGTTCCAGCAGCCCTGTGTACCAGATGTGGGTCACGCCGAGCGAGGCGATGTTGTGCAGTGCTTGCGGGGTGAAGCTGTCCATCTTGCCGCAGCCGTTGGTGTTGCGGTCGCCCCAAGGCTGGCAGGTGCGTATCTCGTTGCCGAAGAGGCGGGGCAGCACTTGGTAGATGATAATCTTCTTGCGGCTCATATACCTTTGATGACGATGCCCTCGATGCCCTTGGCAATCTTGCTTATCATCCCTTGCAGAGCCTTGCCCGGTCCGCACTCGGTGAACTCCGTAGCCCCTTGGCTGAGCATGCCCTTCACCTCCTCTGTCCAACGAACGCTCGCGGTGAGCTGCGCTATGAGGTTGAGCTTTATCTCCTCGGGCGAGGTGTGGGGCAGCCCGTCGACGTTCTGGTAGACTGGGCATCGGGGCGCACTGAAGGCGGTGCTTTCTATTGCCGCCTCAAGCTCCTCCTTGGCGGGCTGCATAAGGGGCGAGTGGAACGCTCCGCCCACTGGCAGGGGCAGCGCACGCCTCGCCCCAGCCTCCTTAAGCCTGAGGCAGGCGGCCTCCACTGCTTCCTTGTTGCCGCTGATTACCAGCTGCCCGGGGTTGTTGTAGTTAGCCGGCACGACGGGCTTCTCCTTCGTGCTCACGCTCTTGCACACATCCTCCACCACGGAGTCGTCCAAGCCGATGATGGCGGCCATAGTGCCCGGCACCATCTCGCAAGCCTTCTGCATAGCCAAGGCTCGGGTGTGGACGAGGCGAAGCCCGTCGTCGAAGCTCAGCGCACCAGCGGCGACGAGGGCGCTGAACTCGCCGAGGGAGTGACCGCCCACCATGTCGGGCTGGAACGCCTCGCCGAGGCAGGCGGCGCTGATGACGCTGTGGAGGAACACCGCCGGCTGGGTGACCTTCGTCTGCTTAAGGTCTTCAGCCGTTCCCTCAAACATAAGGTCGGTGATGCGGAAGCCAAGGATCTCGTCTGCCTTGTCGAAGAGAGCCTTGGCTGTCTGGTTGCTTTCGTAAAGGTCTTTGCCCATGCCGGGGAACTGTGCGCCTTGACCTGGGAATACAAATGCTTTCATTCTTTGGTTCTTTTTACCCTTATTCTTGTTATTAACGCCCGCAAAGTTATTGATTCTCTTCGATATAATGGCACATTCCCTTAAAAAACGTCAGCCACGTCCTTGCAATTTGTTAGCCCTTGGCAAGGCGGGTTTTTTTATCTTTTCGTAATTTTGCGCCCGAATAGCACCTTAAACCCTTGGACGATGGCTACAGATAATCATCTCGTGATAATGGCAGGAGGGGTGGGAAGCCGCCTCTGGCCGCTTAGCTCGCCACAGTTCCCCAAGCAGTTCCTCGACCTTCTGGGCAGCGGCAAGAGCCTGTTGCAACTGACCTTCGACAGGTTCAGCCCGCTCATCGAGCCTGCGAACACGTGGGTGGTCACATCCGAGACGTACGCCCCGTTCGTGCGGGAGCAGCTACCCCTTGTGCCTGAGGACAACATCCTTAAAGAACCTATCGCCCGCAACACTGCCCCTTGCATAGCCTACGCCAGCTGGAAGATAAAGAGCCTCAACCCGAAGGCGAACATCATTGTCGCCCCGAGCGACCACCTGATACTCGATGAGGAGGCTTTCCGCAAAGTGATTGCCTCAAGCCTTCGCTTCGTGGACGAGAGCGACTCCATCGTTACCCTCGGGATGAAGCCAACGCGCCCCGAGACGGGCTACGGCTACATTCAGGTGGACCTCTCGGCGGCTTGCCTGAGGAACAAGAACATCTTCCGTGTCGACGCCTTCCACGAGAAGCCCGACCTTGAGACGGCAAGGACTTACGTGGCGGACAGCAATTACTTCTGGAACGCGGGCATCTTCGTGTGGAACGTAAGCACCATCGTCAACGCCCTGCGCATCTACGCTCCCGAGATATCCGAGAGATTCGAGAGCCTGCTCAGTGTCTACGGCACGCCTGCCGAGCAGCAGGAGGTGAACCGGGCGTATGCCGCATGCGAGAGCATAAGCATAGACTACGCTGTGCTTGAGAAGGCGGACGAGATATTCTGCTATCCCGCAAGCTTCTGCTGGAGCGACTTGGGCTCGTGGAGAGCGCTGTACGACAACACGGAGCACGACCGCTTCGGCAATTCTCTCAAGGGAGAGGTTACGGCCATCGACACGAAGAACTGCATCATCCGCACGACGGAGGGCAAGAAAGTGGTGGTGCAAGGGCTCGACGGCTACCTTGTCGTGGAGAAAGAGAACGCGCTGCTGATATGCAAGCTCTCGGAAGAGGGCATAATAAGGACGTTAGACAAGTGAGGCGAAGACTTAGGTCTCGGAGCGAAGGGACGGCGAGAAGTTGGCAGGAACATAGCAAGTCTTTGGCGAAAACATAGCAAGTCTTTCGGCTGAAACATAGCAAGTCTTTTGCGGAAACTTAATGAGATATTTGAGGAAACCTGAGCGAGGCGGCGGCTAATCAATGGCAGTATAAATAACAGGCAATGGGAAAGAGAGTGGCTCTGATAACAGGAGTGACGGGGCAGGACGGCTCGTATCTGAGCGAGTTCCTGCTCGAGAAAGGCTACGAAGTCCACGGCACCATAAGGCGAAGCTCTGTGGACTACCGCGAGCGTATAGCCCACCTTGAGGGCATGCCCGACTTCCACCTGCACTACGCCGACCTTGGCGACAGCATGTCTCTCGTGAAGCTGGTTGGCAAGGTCCGCCCCGACGAGATATACAACCTTGCGGCGCAGAGCCACGTTCAGGTGAGCTTCGATGCTCCAGAGTTCACGGCCGACGTTGACGCTGTGGGCGTGCTGCGTGTGCTTGAGGCGGTGAGGACTAACCACTTAGAGAACTCCTGCCGCGTCTATCAGGCATCCACGAGCGAGCTTTACGGCAAGGTGGAGCAGATACCCCAGAACGAGGAGACGCCCTTCCACCCTTACAGCCCCTACGCCGTCGCCAAGCTCTACGGCTACTGGATAGTGAAGGAGTACAGGGAGGCTTACGGCATGTTCTGCTCGAGCGGCATTCTCTTCAACCACGAGAGCGAGCGCAGGGGCGAGACCTTTGTGACGCGCAAGATAACACTCGCCGCGGCAAGGATTGCCCAAGGCAAGCAGGACAAGCTTCTGCTGGGCAACCTCTCGAGCCTGCGCGACTGGGGCTACGCCAAGGACTACGTTGAGTGTATGTGGCTCATCCTGCAGAACGACAAGCCCGAGGACTTTGTCATCGCCACTGGCGTGCAGCACAGCGTGAGGGAGTTCTGCCAGCTCGCCTTCCGCTGCGTGGGCATCGAGCTGGAGTTCAAAGGCGAGGGGGCTGACGAGAAAGGCTACGACAAGGCCACGGGACGCTGCCTCGTGGAGGTAAGTCCTGACTTCTATCGCCCCACCGACGTGGTGAACTTGCTCGGCGACCCGTCGAAGGCGAAGCGGGAACTCGGCTGGGACCCCGCCCGCACCAGCTTCGAGCAGCTGGTCTCCATAATGGTGAAGCACGACATGCAGAAGGTGGCTGCCGACCACGTGGCAAGCGTCATGCGCACGAACTTGGCTGAATACCTTGAGAGGGGTGTGGTGAAATGATGGAGAAAGGGGCGAAGATATACGTCGCAGGTCACCGTGGAATGGTGGGAAGCGCCATAGTGAGGGAGCTGCAGAGGCAGGGCTACACCAACATCATTACCCGAACCCATAAAGAGCTTAACCTGTGCCGCCAACGGGAAGTGGAGGAGTTCTTCGAGAGCGAGCGACCTGAATATGTCTTCCTCGCTGCCGCTAAGGTTGGAGGCATAGAGGCTAACCGCAGTGCCTTGGCTGACTTCTTGTACGAGAACATGACGCTGGAGATGAACGTGGTGCATGCGGCTTGGCAGAACGGCT
>JAJPZF010000005.1 GCA_021204545.1 Prevotellaceae bacterium | reverse complement strand
TGGTGCTGCCCTTGTCCATCTCCTCGTCGTAGAAGATGCGTATCATCACGCAGTCCCTCAGGAAGTCTATCGCCCCCACCTCGATGGCTATTATCTTCAGCCCCGTGCGCTTCTCAAGGTCGGCCTTAAGCTCCTCCCTCTTCTCGGGATGCACAAGGTTCACGTTGTCGTACTTGATATACTTCGAGCAATGCTCGTTGAGAAGCTTGCTCGACTCGAACAGTGCGGCGATGATGATAAAGACGACGTTGGCGAATATCAGCGTCACGATGCCGAAGCCCTCCCAGTAATCCGCCGAGCGATGGTACTCCGCCCTGCCCATGGCGTTGATTACGCTTATTGCCACGAGCATGAACAGGTAAGTCATCTCACGTATCGGTATCGGCTCGGTGCGGTAGCGGATGATGCCGAAGATGGCGAACAAGCCCAGCGCCGCTCCCGTCTTCATCGCCCCGCCTCCCATGAGGCTCACCAGCATAAAGATGCTCATCGCCATAATGATGAAGATGAACATATAGTCGCGCCGGCGGCTTTGAGGGTAGTAGAAGCAGCGAGCGATTAGTGCCACCACCACGAAGTTGAGGCAGAACCTAATGAGCAGTGAGATGAAAGCCTTAGGCTCGAGGAAGGTCATCCCTATGGCTTGCCCGAAGGTATAGTTGAGTTCGTCTAAGAGTCCGTGCATATTGGTTGGGTTTCAGTTAGTTCTCCGTTAGTAGGCCCTGTTCACGAGGCGGTCGATCTCCACGAGTTTCGGCTTGAACTCGTTGTGCTTCAGCCCGGGGTTGGTCATCACGCTGCCGATGCAATACTTGCTGAAGCCCAGCGGCTTTATGCGCAGCTGCCTGAGGATGTCAAGGACGGGAGAGTAGGAGTTGCCGTCTCTCTTCAGTTCTATCACCACGAGCTCGCCCGTTCCCGTCCGCCTGTCCGTCTCAAGGTTGTTGAAGCGTATGTCGAAGTCAACGGTAAGCCGCTCCGTTTTCTCGTAGTTCACGAGCGTTATCCTGCTGAAGCGGTTGCGTATGGTCGGGTGAATGTCGCTCAGTCCGTGGTTAACAAGCTTCACAAGGAAGTCGTTCCCGCTCTCAAGCTCTTCCTGCCCCGGCACCTGTATGCGCTTCTTCCCCGTGCGCCCGTGGTTGTTCTTGGTCTTCACCTCAAGGAACGTAAGGTCGCTGTCCACATACGTCCGCACTCTCACCTTCTGCCTCGGGGAGCGTCCGTTATGGTGCTCCATGTAGAAGAGATAGTCCGCCGTGTCCCAGTAAGTGGTCATATAAGGGGCGATGTAATCCC
Source organism: Prevotellaceae bacterium (assembly GCA_021204545.1). GTDB lineage: Bacteria > Bacteroidota > Bacteroidia > Bacteroidales > Bacteroidaceae > Physcousia. The sequence goes on along the minus strand of JAJPZF010000005.1, from coordinate 2,743 downwards.
CTTCGTGGAACTGCGCGTAGTACTTGCCCCGCGCCAATTCCAGCAGCTCGGCGAGCCTCGTCTTGTTGGAGACGTACTTCATGTCCGTGCGGTTCATCAGCCTTATCTCTGACATCTCCTCCAGCGAGATGGGCAGCAGCTGCTCCACATTCTCCCTTATCGCCCGGTCGTTCTGCGGTGAATCTGTCATGTCGCTTGGAATGAACACACGCAAAGTTACCTATTCTCTTCGCAAAAAATGGCGGAACGCTTGCAAATTTATTGGGGAAATAGCCTAAATTTGTGGCGCTTGCAAGACTTAAATACCAAGTTCGTAATGATAGATATTAAGGAAATCATCTCCGCTGCCGAGGAAAGAATGGGAGAGGCAGTGCTTTATCTCGAGGACTCTCTGGCGCACATCAGGGCCGGCAAGGCGGACGTGCGCATACTCGACGGCATAAAGGTGGACAGCTACGGCAGCATGGTGCCGCTAAACAACGTCTCGGCCATCAACACCCCCGATGCCCGCACCATCGCCATCAAGCCGTGGGACCGCTCGATGTTCCCCGTCATTGAGAAGGCCATTATCAACAGCGATCTCGGCATTATGCCCGACAACAACGGCGAGATCATACGCATCACAATCCCCGTCCTCACGGAGGAGCGCCGCCGCCAGCTTATGAAACAGTGCGGAAAGGAGGAGGAGCAGGCGAAGGTGAGCGTGCGCAACGCCCGACGTGACACCATTGAGAAGATGAAGAAAGCCGTGAAGGAAGGCTTGCCCGAGGACGCGCAGAAGGACGGCGAGGAGAAGCTCCAGAAGCTTCACGACAAATATATCAAGCAGATTGGCGAGATACTCGCGGCTAAAGAGAAAGAGATCATGACTGTCTGAGGCAGGATGACTGGCCTCGTCATACGCAGCACAGGAAGCTGGCTCGTTGTCCGCGCGGACGATGGCCAGCTTTTTGATTGCAAGGTGAAAGGCAGCTTCCGCCTTCGTGACATTAAAAGCACCAATCCCGTCGCCGTTGGCGACCTCGTCGAGATATTGCCAAAGCCCGACGGCACAGCCCTCGTCACCGACATCCGCGCCCGAAGGAATTACATCATACGCAAGGCGTCGAACCTCTCGAAGCAGTGCCACATCATCGCGTCGAACGTTGACCAGGCGCTGCTCGTCGTCACTGTCGCCCACCCGGAGACCAGCACAACGTTCGTTGACCGCTTCCTTGCCACCGCCGAGGCCTACCGTATTCCCGTCATTCTCGTGTTCAACAAGACGGATCTTTACAGCGAGGAGCAGACGCAGTATATGCAAGAGTTGAAGAAGCTTTACGAAAGCCTGCGCTACCAGTGCCATGCGGCCTCCGCCATTTCGGGCGTGCTGCCTGAGGCTCTGACTAATTCTCTTCGGGGCAAGACCACGCTGCTCAGCGGCAACAGCGGCGTTGGGAAAAGCACCCTGCTCAACACGCTTTCGCCCGCCGCCTGCGCAAGGACGGCCGCCATCAGCACGGCGCACGACCTTGGCCGCCACGTCACGACCCTCAGCGAGATGTATGATCTCCCCTTCGGGGGCTGCCTCATCGACACGCCCGGCATCAAAGGCTTCGGCACTTTCGACATGAAACGGGAGGAGATCTCTCATTACTTCCGCGAAATCTTCTCAACGTCCGCGGCTTGCCGCTTCAGCGACTGCACTCACACCACCGAGCCCGCCTGTGCCGTCCTTCAGGCGGTGGAGGAGGGGAGGATAGCCCTAAGCCGCTACACCAGCTACCTGAGCATGCTCGACGAGCGCGCCGACGAGAAGTACCGCCTCGCCCAGAAGGATTTGCAGTAGCCCAAGCGTCTCAACCTTGGGCAAGGGAACTTCGTGGCGTTAATCCTGTGTCCTTCGCCAACACCTCGTGATTTTCTCGCCAACGTCCCGTGCGTCTTTTCCTCACGCCTCGTGTGGTCGTGGTGAAAAGACTGCGCGGTCGTGGTGAAAAGACTGCGCGGGCGTGAGGAAAACAATGCGCGGTCGTGAGGCTTGCCTCGTGCAGTCGTTGCCAACGTCTTGTGAGAGATATCAGACGCTCCGTTATGCGCGGCATTCGCTTCTCGGGAAATGATGGCCTTTTTCTGCGGAGACGAAGGCAAATGCTTTGGGCTTAGCCCCGAAGGGGCTGCACGTGGTAGCCGGGGGGCGAGCGAAGCGACACCCCTGGTATCGCACGTTTGCCAAGATTGTGCCGAACCGACCTTAAGCGAGAGACAAAGCATGCTTGCTTTTTCGAGCGACTGGGAGGTCGCCGCAGGCCAGGTACAACCCATATTCGCCACGAAGAGATTGCCGAGGATACTCTCTATTCTATGCGAAGCCCACGGGTTACACGCATTCCCCTTTAGCCTTTTAGCAGATTGTTCCGCCTGAGGAAGGCCACGAACCCGTCAATAATCCTTGCGTTCCTTTGCAGCATGTCCGCCTCCGTGAAGTCTTGGTTTGTCTCGCTAAGCGTCAACAGCTCCGCTATTTTGGTTCCCGGCTTCACCGTTCCGCTTTCCGTGGTGAAGCCCCTGTAATACTTCACTTTGTCTTGGAAGCGGTAGTCGGAAGCCCTGATGTTTATGCCTTTCTCCAGCAGGGCTTTGTTGCCGAGCTTCTCGATATTGCCGGCATCCTTAAGGTTTTTCTCTATTTCGTTACGGCCTCTGGGGTAAATATGCTCGGTGTCGAAGCGTGTGTCGAGCGAAAGAAGCTGTTGCCCTGGCT
>JAJPZF010000104.1 GCA_021204545.1 Prevotellaceae bacterium | reverse complement strand
CTCCACCACACTGCTGAAGGGAATAAACCTCTGCCTCAACGCAACAGCCTCCGACCAGCTGCGCCTGATAATGACATGCATCTACCTCGACGTGCACGAGGACTACATAAACTTCGCAGCCACGGACGGCAGGAAACTGGTGCGCTTCACAAACACCAGCTGCAAGCCGGGCATGACGACATCCATGATAATGCCCAAGACGGTGGCAGCCGTTCTGCGCAACACGCTAACCCCGGAGGCCGACCTCGTCTTCACCTTCGACAAGCAGCAGGCACAGCTGCACACCGAAGATCTCGACTTCTCGTTCCGCCTCGTGGAGGGCAACTACCTGAACTATAACGCTGTAATCCCGACAAGCAACCCCTTCTGCGCCACCGTGGACCGCGCAAGCCTGCTGGGAGCGATGAAGCGCGTGAGCGTGTTCTGCAACCAAAGCAGCGGGCTGACAAAAATGCACATAGGCGGCGGACTGGTGAAGCTTTCCGCTCAAGACGTGGACTACGGCCGACAGGCCGAGGAGAACCTGCTGTGCGAATACACCAACTCCCCCATAAACATTGGCCTTAACTGCTTCTTCGTGATGGACATGATATCAGTGCTCGACTCCGAGCACATAAGCGTGCAGCTGGCAGACGCGAGCCGACCCGCCGTCATCGCGCCAATAGAGCAGCCCGAGGGCGACGAGGTCGTGATGCTCATCATGCCCATGATGCTGAACGATTAGCCCCTGCCCGATGAGACTAAGATTAGAGCGCCCACTGGTGATCTTCGACCTGGAGACCACGGGACTTGACGTGGCTACTGCCCGAATCATACAAATATCTTACATCATTGCCAAGCCTGACGGCAGCGAGGAGCGGGCAAACCAGTACATAAACCCCGAAAGGAAGATACCCACGGAGGTGGTTGAACTAACCCATATAACTGACAATATGGTGAAGGACGCGCCAACGTTCAAGCAATACGCGCCCGAACTGGCTAAGGCTTTCGGCGGCTGTGACTTCGCAGGCTTCAACTCCAACTACTTCGACATACCGCTGCTCTGCGAGGAGTTCCTCAGGGCAGGCATAGACTTCGACTTCCGCAGCGCACGCCTCGTCGACGTGTGCGGCATCTTCAAGGTGATGGAGAGGCGCAACCTCGCCGCTGCCTACGAGTTCTATTGCGGCAGGAAGATGGAGGACGACTTCCAGGCCCACCTTGCCGACCAGGACACCGAGGCCACGTGGCGTGTGCTAAAGGCGCAGCTCGAGATGTACAGCCCTGAGAGGCAGACAGACCCGTCGCGCGTGCTAAAGAACGACGTCAAGTCGCTGGCGGAGCTAAGCTCGCAGCGCAAGAACATAGACTTCGCCGGCAGGCTCGTCTACAACGACAAAGGCGAGGAAGTGATAAACTTCGGCAAGTACAAGGGCAAACTGGCAAGAGACGTGTTCCCCCTCGACCCTGGCTACGTGGGCTGGGTGCTGCAAAGCGACTTCACACAGGACACGAAGCGATGGTTCGAGGCTCTGAGGATGAAGTATGGCCGAAGGTAAGAAAATCGTACTTGGCATAACAGGCAGCATAGCAGCCTACAAGGCTTGCCTCATCGCGAGGGCGTTGATAAAGAAAGGGGCTGAGGTGCAGGCGGTCATCACCCCCGCGGGAAAGGAGTTCATCACACCCCTCACCCTGAGCACACTGACAGGGAAACCCGTCGTCAGCGACTTCTTCTCACGCTCTGACGGCACGTGGCACAGCCACGTGGACCTCGGGCTTTGGGCTGACCTCATGCTCATCGCACCCGCCACAGCAAGCACCATCTCCAAGATGGCAAACGGATTGGCCGACAACATGCTTCTGACAACTTACCTCAGCATGCGGGCTCCCGTCTTCATAGCCCCCGCCATGGACCTCGACATGTACGCCCACCCCGCCACACAAAGAAACCTCGAGACTCTGCGCTCCCGCGGCAACCACATCATAGAGCCAGCCATCGGGGAGCTGGCGAGCCACCTCGAGGGGAAAGGACGGATGGAAGAGCCTCTGGAAATAGTAAGGCAGCTTGAGGACTATTTCACGGAAAAAGACCTCGAAGGGCGGAAAATACTCGTCACGGCAGGCCCTACATACGAGCGCATAGACCCCGTGCGCTTCATAGGCAACTACTCAAGCGGGAAGATGGGCCTGTCCATCGCCGAGGAATGCGCCCGCCGAGGGGCAAGCGTCGAGCTGGTGTGCGGGCCCGTTCAGCTTCAGGCAAGGCATCCAGGCATAAGGCGCACCAACGTGGAGAGCGCCAAAGAGATGGGAGAGGCGGCAAGGAAAGTCTTCCCCAAGTGCGACGCTGCCATCCTGTGCGCAGCCGTGGCTGACTTCACGCCCGTGAGCGAGGCAAGAGAGAAGATTAAACGTGAGGATGGGCTGACGCTTAGCCTGAAGCCCACGGAGGACATAGCGGCCTCGCTGGGAAAGCTTAAGAGAAAGGGGCAAAAGCTTGTCGGATTCGCCCTCGAGACTTGCGACGAAGTGGCTCACGCCCGTGAGAAAATGGAGAGAAAAGGGCTTGACCTCATCGTGCTTAACTCGCTGAGAGACAAGGGAGCAGGCTTCCTCGGCGACACGAACAAAGTGACCGTCATCTCCCCAAACGGGGAACTCGCCTACCCGCTGAAGACAAAAACGGAAGTGGCAAGGGACATCGTTGACGAACTTAAGAATATCCTGCCATGAGACTTATGCCCCTACTCGCAGCCTTCGCCTGCCTGCCAGCCTCAGCGCAGGAGCTTAACGCAAAGGTGGTGGTGAACACCGCACAAATATCTAACACGAAAACGGAGGTGTTCGAGGCACTGCAGGAAAAGGCGCAAAGCTTCCTGAACGACCACCAGTGGACTGACCTCTCGTTCAGGGAGGTGGAGAAAATAGCCTGCAACTTCAACATCACAGTGAATAAATGGGACGAGTCGAGCAACTCTATGGAATGCACGCTCCTGCTCACAAGCAGCCGCCCCGTCTTCAACAGCAGCTACAACACCACCCTCTACAACATAAAGGACGGCGACTTCAACTTCAACTTCCAGACGACCGACCAGCTGGAGTGGAACGCCGACTATGTTGACAATAACCTCACCGCAATGCTCGCCTACTACGCCTATATGATCATAGGCTACGACTTCGACAGCATGTCGCCAAAGGGAGGGACGACGTACCTGCAAACGGCTGAGGACATCGTGACAAACTCGCAGAGCCTCGGCTTCTCGGGCTGGGAGTCGTTCGGCAGCAGCCAGAACCGCTTCGGCCTCCTCAACGACTATATGGACGGCTCGATGGAGAACTACCGCCTGATGATGTATAAGTATCACCGGGAGGGAATGGACCAAATGGTGGAAAGCACCGACAAAGGGCGAGCCGCCATAACGGAGGCTCTCGAACTGCTCGACGGCTGCAAGAACGCCCGACCCATGAGCCAGCTGCCCACGTTGTTCACCGAGTGCAAGCGCGACGAGCTGGTGAGCATCTACTCCGACCACGGCACGACGGAGGAGAAGAACACCGCCTACAACATCCTCTTCGGCATAAACCCCTCCATGAGCGACTACTGGGAGAAGCTCAAGCAATAGGTTCTTCTAATGCTCAGGCACCTGCACATAAAGAACTACGCACTCATCGACCAGCTCGACATTGAGTTCGAGAGGGGCTTCTCCGTCATCACCGGCGAGACGGGGGCGGGCAAGTCCATCATCCTTGGGGCTATAGGGCTGCTGCTCGGGCAGAGGGCTGACGCTAAGGCTATTAAAGCTGGCGAGAGGCGCTGCGTGATAGAGGCGGAGTTCAGCGCAAGCCAGAGTGACGTGAGCCAGTTCCTCGCGGCTAACGACTTCGAGCAGGAGGGCGACCTCTGCACCGTCAGGCGGGAGCTGTCGCAGACGGGCAAGTCGAGAGCCTTCATCAACGACACACCTGCCACGGTGGCTCAATTAAGGGAGTTAGGCGAGCGGCTCATCGACATACACAGCCAGCACCAAAACCTCCTGCTGAGCCGCGAGAACTTCCAGCTAA
>JAJPZF010000133.1 GCA_021204545.1 Prevotellaceae bacterium | reverse complement strand
TCACACGCCTGCCGTTCAGGTCGTATATCACCTCTTCCTTCGTGTCAGTGCCTACATCCTTCACGCCGACTTCAGTGTCGTTGCCCTTGTTGTTGTCGTCGGTGTTGAGGTCGCCCTCTTCTTCCTCTTCTTCTTCCTCGCTGTCATCAGGTGTCTCGACTTCTTCCTCTCCCTCGCTATCGTCTGGTGTCTCAACCTCTTCCTCTTCCTCGCTATCGTCTGGCGTCTCCACCTCTTCCTCGTTAGCCTCTTCCTCTGCCTCTTGTGCGAGCAAGTCCTCGTCAGCCTCAGTGTCCGTGTCCATCAGCTCTTTAATCTCGTCGGCAGTGAGAACGTAGTTAAGGACGGTGAAGTCGCTTACGCTTGCCGTCAGGTACGGGTCGTCGTTGTACTGGCTTCTGCCTATGTAGTTGAAGAGCGGGCGGATGTCGGAGGGGCTTATCGTCAGCTTGTCGTTCTCCCCATCAAGCACACCGTCCACGTAGAGGCAGGCAGTGCCGTCGCCTAAGGTCACTGCCAAGTGATGCCACTTGTCAGTGTCTATCTCGCTCTTGCCGTCTACTGTCTGCTCTTCGCCGCCGTTCTTTATGGCGAAGCGAGGGTTGCTGCCGCTGTTCGTGGTGAGGAAGAGATACTGGTCGGTGTCGTTGCCGAAGTCGAAGACCCTTTGCCAAGTGTCCGTGCTGCCCGCCTTCACCCAGCACGCTACAGTCAGAGCGTCGTGGTTAGCTATGGTGTAGGGCAGCTGTATGAAGTTGTCAGAGCCGCTGAGCGATATGCCTCCCCTCTCTGTGTCTTCGCTCAGGTAGGTCACGTCGCCATAGACGGCGCAGTGGTTGCCGTTCACCGTCCTGTCCATAAGGCTGTCTGAGAGAGCCAAGCGCATCACCTTCCCCTCCTCATCGGTCACCTGCACGTCCTCCACCGTGTTGCTTGCCTCGCTCTTGTTGAGGCTGTTGTCGAGGGCGAAGACGTAGTATGCGTAAGTCGAGTCAGGGTCAGCCTCATTGTCTGTGAAGGAGCAGCCTTCTATTCCCCTTGCCAGCAGGCAGCCGTTGCGCACGATGCAGTACTCCTTCACGTCGTCGCTCTGGCTTGCCTTCCACCTCAGCTTCACACCAGCACGGCGAGGCGTTGCCTTGAGGTTGGAGGGAGCGTCTGGAGCTTCAAGGTCAGGCGTTGCGCTTGTGTCGAGGAAGCGCCACTGTTGGTTCTTACCGCCCGTGAAGCTTCCCATCTGCACATTGCCACCCACAGCCGTGTTCGACCCTGACACTTCAAGGCACTTGGCGTTGTATCTGCTTCGTATATAGAAGGCACCGTCGCCCGCATACTCCAGATACCATTGCTCTATAGTGCCGAGGTCGCCAGGGTAAGAGCCCACGTCAGTACCGTCCTCGTAGTTCCAGTTCAGTATATCGAGGTAGAGGTTGCTGCCTGTGTTCACCGTCAGTGAGTAGTAGCTCTGGTCGCCCCACACGTCCTCCCCCGTCAGTGGGGTGAGCACCCATTGCACGTAGCTTGCTGTGCTGTTGTTCCTCTGCGTGGCGCTCACCCAGGCTGTCTGCGAGGGGCTTGCGCCAAAGCCCAGCAGCTTGCCGGAGTTCACGTTCATTATCTTGTATACCCCTTCTCCTACGCTGGGCATCACATCTGTGCCTGACTGCACGTTCACCATCACCTCGGCCTCCGTCTGTCCCTCTTGGTAGCCAGTGCCGCCTATTAGGTGCATCAGGTACTCGTGCCCACGCACGCCGTCGTACCACACTGGTCGGTCGTTGCAGACGAAGCGGTAGTCTGTCGTGTACGACTGCCTCTCGCTCATGCCGCCGAATGCCTGCACCTCTCCCGTGGGCTGTCGGTAGACGGAGGCTGCCGTCCAGTTGTCACGGTGCTCAGCGTAAGCCAGCCTATCACCGGGGTTGGCGTGAGCTGTGGCCTTCATGAACTGTGAGCGTACGTTCTCGTTCGTGCCCCACCAGATGCCCGTCTGCATACCGTACTCTGCTCCCACCATGCACTCCATTACGTTGTGCAGCTCGTCGTTAGTGGCGTGCGCTCCCTCCGAGGTCAGTGTCTCGAAGAAGGAGGCATAGTTGTCGAACGTGCCTGCCAGTTGGTGTGTGTTGCCCTCGTCGAGGTACGGTGAGCAGTAGTTCCACCAGAAGTAAGCAGAGTCAGTGTTCAGTGTGTTGCCGCCGCATAGGCGCACGTTGGCGTACTTCTCCTTGTAGCTGTCGTCCTCCTTGAAGAGCTTGCTGATGTCCTTGAACAGGTCGTGCACCTTGCCCTGCACTGAGCTCTTGAAGATGGAGGATATGCCGAAGGTGCTTGAGTAGTTGTCGGGCTCATTGAGCGGGGCTATCGCCACAAGGTTCTCCAGCCCGTTCTCCTTGTAGTAGTCTGCCGTCATGTCTATCAGTGCCGCCCAGCTGCTTGCCTTGCTTGAGATCTTGTTGCTTCCTGTTGACCACGTGATGCTGTAGTCGCTGTTCTCCGTCGGGTTGTCGTCGTTGAGGTAGTAGCCCACGTCTGTGCCGAGCCACGACTTCATGATGCTGATGCGGCTGTCGAGGTCGGTCTTCTGGTCGTCGGAGAACTCCCCGCTTGACACGCTTGCGGTGGGCTGGAAGGAGGTCCTGACGACGTCTATCATATCCTTTCCCACGTAGAACACGCCCGTCCTGACGTTGTCCTCCGATAGCCATGCCAGGTCAAGCCCCCACTCGAGGGGTGTCTGCTTGCCCTCGTCATCGTAGCGGAAGGGCACACTTACGTCCGCCTTCCCGACGGCTCTGAGGGAGGAGGCGCAGCTTGTGACTTGCGCTTGGGCCTGGGCGCCAAGCATCAGTAATAGGATTGGCAATAGTCTTTTCATAGTATCAAGGGGTTAGTTAATGTTGGAGGTGCCTGGCGGATTCGAACCGCCGTGGTCGGTTTTGCAGACCGATGACTAAGCCACTCATCCAAGGCACCGTGTGTAGAAGCGTCGGCAAAGTTAGGTCTAATGGCAGACTTCGCCAAACATTAGTGCCTTTTTTTTGGCGCTCAGCGGTGAGGTGTCGCGGAAAGGGTCTACACCTCTTCGAGTAAAGAGGTCTACACCTCTTTGGTGAAAGGGGTAATACCTCTGCCGTGAAAGGGGTAATACCTCTTTGGCGAAAGGGGTAATACCTCTTTGGCGAAAGGGGTAATACCTCTTTGCCCAAGGGGGTAATACCTCTTTTGCGCCTTCCTGCGGGCGGGCTATGCCACCCGGTTAAGCTTCCTGATTATGGCGAATATAATCAGCGCCGCCACGAGGCATATAACCATGAGCGTGCCCCACACCACTGGCAAGGGGCGGCTCCACATGTGCCCCGGCACGGCGGCGAGCTTGTTGCCGATGGCGGTGGCCACGAACCATCCGCCCATCATCATGCCGCGGAACTTCGGCGGCGCCACCTTAGAGACGAAGGAGATGCCTATGGGACTGAGCAGGAGCTCGGCAAAGGTCATGATGAGGTAAGTCACCACCAGGAGGTTGGGCGTGGCGTCGTAGACGTGCCGCGGGTGCTGCGGCAAGGGCATCCTCATGGTGTAGAGCATCATTATAAGGTAGGCTACGGCGGCGACGAGCATGCCCAGCCCTATCTTCACTGGCGCCTTAGGCTCCTTCCCCCTCTTCGCCAGCCATGCGAAGAGGGCGATGCTGACGGGTGTCAGGCCCACGACGAAGCCGGGGTTGAACTGCTGGAAGATGGGCGCCTGTATCTCCACGTCTCCCGCCTGTGTGTATCGCCAGCCAAGTATGGCGGCTATCGCCACAAGGATAAGGGCGCTGACGGCCCTGCCCAATGCCTTCTTAGACTGGAACAGGGAGAAGAGGGCGAAGACGGCGACGATGACCAAGGAGAGGTTAAGGACGTCGAACATCATGCCCTGCGCTCCGCTGGAGTGACGGGCGGTGAACTCGTCGGCGAACCACGTTAGGGTCAGCCCGTTCTGACTGAACGCCATCCAGAAGAAGATGACCACGGCGAAGACGAGGCAGAGGCACACGATG
>JAJPZF010000111.1 GCA_021204545.1 Prevotellaceae bacterium | reverse complement strand
GTGAACCACATCACGCCCGACATGGCTTCCTACATCGGGGGCGAGGTGGGAGAGTTCGCCACCAAGACCGGGGCTAACGCCTGCCAGGACGGTGTGAGCCTGTGCGGCGGCTTGATTGCAGAGATAGTGTTCACGGCAGTGTTCGTGCTTGTGGTGCTTGGCACGACAAGCGAGAAGGGAGCGGGCCAGTTCGCAGGGCTTGCCATTGGTCTGTCCTTGGTGCTTGTGCACATCGTGTGCATCCCCTTGACCGGCACGTCAGTCAACCCCGCCCGCTCCATCGCCCCGGCGGTGTTCAACGGCGGAGAGCCCTTGCACCAGCTGTGGATATTCATCGTCGGGCCGTTTGTTGGAGCGCTGATAGCCGCGCTTGTCTGGAAGCTGATAAGCTGCGACTGCTGCTGCTCGAAGAAGAAGGCTTGAGGTAACTGTATAGAGATTTGCTTGGAGGGATTGCAACGTCCCACTCTCCCGGCAAGGGTTGAGGCGGATGGCGTTGCTTTCCCTCCTTCCTTTTGCCGTTAGAGTGAAAAGGCGTACCTTTGCCTTACTCTTAACCAACCAAACGAAGACACTTATGGCAAACAAACGCAAACTGAAGAAGGCCATCGACTGGATGACCGAGGAGCTTATGCTCGGCTGCGCCATGGCAGGGCAGGCCATCAAGGAGAGCTCGAGCGAGGACGTGGCAAGGCTTATGGAGAAGGTGTTGCATCTGCAGGGCGACCTGCGCTGCCGCATCAGCCACCCCGAGCCAGGGATGAAGCAGAAGGCTTACTTCAAGGCTCTCCGCGAGAGCATAAACAAGGAGCTGGAGGGCATACTGGAGGAGCTGAGGGAGCTGAAGTGAATGCCTAAGACGCAGGCTCTGTGCCGCTGGGCGCTGGAGAAGGTGCTGCGCTTCAGGCTGGAGGAAAGGGTGGAGAAGCCCCGCAAGTTCGTTGTTGCCCTCGCCCCGCACACCAGCAACTGGGACTTCCTCATAGGCATCCTCGCCTCCTACGCCAGCGGCTTCCCCTGCAACTTCATAATGAAGAGGGAGTGGTTCTTCTGGCCTCTGGGCGGCTTGATGCGCAGGCTCGGGGGAATACCAGTGAGGCGCGACCGCCACTCCAACCTCGTCAGGCAGCTCGCCGAGGAGGCCCGCAGGAGCGACACCTTCGCCCTCTGCATCACGCCCGAAGGCACCCGCAAGCGCCGCACACGCTGGAAGACTGGCTTCTACTACATAGCCCTCGAGGCAGACCTGCCCGTCCTCCTTTACGGACTGGACTACAGCCGCAGGCTCATCTCCTGCACCAAGATGATGCGCCCAACGGGAGACATAGACAGCGAGATGCGGGAGATAAAGCAGTACTTCAGCGACTTCCGCGCCAAGCACCCGACAAGGTTCGCAACGGGATTATGATTCGGAGCGTAGCGACTAAGCCCTTCCCTGGGGAAGGGTTTGGGATGGGGACAGCCAAAACGAAGCCCACGAAGTGGGCTGCGGTGTTTGTGTTGGGAGTGTTTCTCTTTTGCGGCGAGGCGCACTGCCAGGAGGCGGCAAGGCAGAGGATTGAGAGCTACTTCGCGAACTACAAGTGTGACAGCTTCTACAGCACCGACCCCATAAGGGCTAACACCGTGGACATCGACGAGGAGAGCCGCGCCATCCATATCGACGCTAACGACGGCTTCAGGGCGCAACCCTTCACCAGCAGCGTCATCGGGCAGATATACAGCGAGATAGCACGCCTGCTGCCCCAGCCTTACAACACCTACGACATAAGGGTCTCCTGCCTCGGGCAGTCCATAGAGGAGTTCGCACAAAGGCGCGCGTGGCAAGGCATAGAGTACAGCGGCAACCCCTGGGTGACGAACCTCAGCAAGCCCTGCGCGCCAGAGAAAGGCCTTGGCGGGACGCACATCTCCCTCTGGGCAAGCCACGGCAAGTACTACGACATCCCCACGGGAACGTGGAAGTGGCAGCGCCCGAGGCTCTACTGCACCAACGAGGACCTCTTCACGCAGTCCATCGTCATCCCCTTCCTCATCCCCATGCTCGAGGGGGCGGGGGCGGTGGTGTTCAGCCCGAGGGAAAGGGACTGGCAAAGGAACGAGGCTATCGTGGACAACGACACCGACGGCTCTCCCTGCTATCTCGAGACCGCGGGAGCGCACGACTGGCAGACGGCCTGGGGCGGCTTCGCCAAGCGGAAGAGCGTGTATTACGACAAGGAGAACCCCTTCGAGGGAGGCACTTACCGCTACGCCGAAGCCACCAACAAGGAGAGTGAGGCGTCGACCATAACGTGGAAGCCTCAGATTCCTTGCGAGGGCGACTACGCCGTATACGTTAGTTACGCCACGCGGACAGCAAGTGTTTGCGACGCGCAGTACATAGTCGTGCACCAAGGGATACGCAGTCTTTTCCGCGTGAACCAGCAGATGGGAGGCGGCACGTGGGTATACCTTGGCACATTCCACTTCGACAAGGGGCAGGACGCAAGCAACTGCGTCATCCTCTCCAACCAGAGCAACTACCGGGGCACCGTGACAGCCGACGCCGTGCGCTTCGGGGGAGGGATGGGCAACATAGCCAGAGGGGACTCCGTGCATACGAACATCCGAAGCTGTCTGCCCCGTTACCTCGAATGCAGCCGCTACTCGGCGCAGTGGGGCGGCATGCCTTACTCCGTCTACGGCACGAAGGACAGCCAGAACGACTACGACGAGGACATCAACTCACGCTCCTTGATGACCGACTATCTCGCGGGAGGCTCGGTCTACCTGCCCTGCGACTCGGGGCTGAGCGTGCCGATAGAACTCTCCCTCGCCCTGCACAGCGACGCTGGCTACCGCGTGGACAACAGCATCGTCGGCACGCTGGGCATCTACACCTCGGGCAAGTACACGGGGGCCGACTACGAGGACTTGCTCGCCGAGGGGCTGTATCCTTCGGGCATCAGCCGTATGGCATCACGAGACCTTTGCGAGCGTATTATGACGAGTATAAGCTCGGATATGCGGAAGACCTTGGGCAGATGGACACGCCGCCAGCTCTACGACAAGAACTACAGCGAGAGCCGCGTGCCCGACGTGCCAGGGGTGATAGTGGAGATGCTTGCCCACCAGAACTTCGCCGATATGAGATACGGCCACGACCCGTGGTTCAAGTTCCTCTTGGCAAGGGCGGTGTACAAGGGAGCTCTGGGCTTCGTCTCCCAGATGCACGGGCGCACGGACTATGTCGTGCAGCCCCTGCCCGTAAGCTCGTTCGCAGCCATCCTTGACGCCGAGGGAGACAGCGCCACCCTCTCGTGGCAGCCCCGCAGAGACCCCCTGGAGCCGACGGCCGAGCCTGCCTATTATATATTGTACACCGCCCGGGGCCGTGGCGACTACGACAACGGCCGCAGGGTGTTCTCCCGGAGGGCGCGCCTGAAGGTGGCGAAGGGGGAGCTGACTCGCTTCAAGGTCTCGGCCGTGAACGAGGGAGGCGAGAGCCTCAGGAGCGAGGAGCTGTGTGTATACCTTCCTAAGGTGCGAGACAAGGCTGCGCTGATGGTGAACGCCTTCCGCCGCCTGGCATCCCCACAGCCTGTTGATAACGGGCAGGCTTTAGGCTTCGACATCAGCCAGGACCCCGGGGTCGTGTTCCAGCATTGCCCTTGCTTCTGCGGCAAGCAGACTGCCTTCGACCCCTCCAACCGCCGCACCCTTGGCGACAGCGGCACGGAGTATGAGGGCCTGCTCGTGGCAGGCAACACGTTCGACTACCCAACCCTTCACGCCAAAGACTTGCTCGCATACTACCAGAACATAGCCATCTCGTCCTGCTCCAGTGAGGCTTTCGCTGATGGCTCGGCGGAGACCCGGGGCATTGACCTTATAGACTACATCCTTGGAGCGCAGAGGGATGACGGATATAGCCTGACATCAAGCCCCTCGTTCAGCCCAGACGTGAGGACACGACTTACGGACTTCACCCAAAGGGGCGGGGCTTTGCTGATGAGCGGGGCTTACATCTCCGAGGAGCTGCAAAGCAAAGGCTTGCAGGACTTCGGCAGAAGGGTGC
>JAJPZF010000142.1 GCA_021204545.1 Prevotellaceae bacterium | reverse complement strand
CAAAGCAATCGACCATGAGCGAGAGACAAAGCAAGCTTGCTTGCTTTTCCGAGCGATTGGGAGGTCGCCGAAGGCCAGTGCGAAGCGGAACCCCCGGTAAACGCGGTAGCGTTAATAACCCCGAAGGGGTTGCCCATACCTGCCACGCTCGGCATTGCGTGGCTGCCCTAAGGGTCGCCACGCCCTCTCGCTTGCACGAGCGTTCGAGGCTTGCCTTAGCCACCTGCAAGCCAACTATCCCTGACCTTCGGCGACCTCCCAGCCGCTCCGGCACATATCAGGTTGAAAAAGACAGCGTCCCGCCTTATTCCCAGTAAAGTATCTCGCGGTTTATCTTCCAGACGTGGTCTTGCGGGAAGTCGTCTCCGTCCCAAGCCTTCTTGCTCGTCCACTTCCCGGGAGCGTCGGTCCAGAAGGGATCGTCGGCGGGCAAGCCGAGGGGCATGAATGCGAGCGACGACATGTAGAGGCTGCCGTTGTTAGTGTAGGAGTTGGCAGAGTTGGGCTGCGATCCCACGACGCCGATGGTGAGGTATCCGTCCTCGTTGTAGTTGCTCTTGCCCGGCTGGTCGTACATGCGGTGCATCACGGCGGTCAAGGCTGCCCTGACCTGCCCGTTGTGCAGCTCCTTGGGCAGTTTCTTCTGCCAGGCGAGCATAGCGAGGGGCTGGAAGACGGCGAGGCGGTAGGGTATGCTCCTGCCGAAGATGGGGAAAGTGCCCTCGGGGGAGATGAACCTTTCCAAGATGACGCCGTACTTCTGCATACGCTCCAGTGCGCGGTCGTAGCGGTAGTTCGCCCCGTAGTACTTGCCCACCTCCTGGCGGTAGGTGCGCACAGTCCAGTTGTCGTCCCCCTTCTTCTCCTTCACCATCTCGAGGCACTCGAGGTACATGGGCTGTATGACGTAGGAGTTGTAGTAGTTGAAGGCGAAGCCCGGTCCGTCGCTGTACCAGCCGTCGCCAACGTACCATTCCTCTATCTTGTTGAGGGCGCTGTGGACACGGTACTGATCCCAGCCGCCGTCTATCTTAAGGAGGAAGCACTCCTCCATGGCGGTGAACAGAAGCCAGTTGGAGTAGCAGGGGTCGTAGCGCCTCAAGCCTTGCAGTTCCTTGACGTAGCGCTGCTTGGTCAGACTGTCCAGAGGCAGCCACAGAGCCTCGAAGGCGCGGTGGAACGACTCCACGAGGTAGGCTGCGTCGACAAGCGTCTGCCCTCCGCTCGTCCAGCCGAGGTAGTCGGGGCTGTCGGGGTCTACGGCGTTGGCGTAAGCCTTAAGCGCCCACTCGCGGAGCTGCTTGCGCTGCGCCCCCTCGGGCGTGTCGTCGTCGGGCAGTGCGAGCCAAGGGGCTATTCCCGCCATAAGGCGGGCGAAGCACTCCATATAGAGTACCTTCGGGTCGCGGTTGTCCCACTCGGGGGAGAACTCCACCTTCATGTTCTTCTGCAGCGTGCCGTTAGCCATGTTCTCAAGCACGGGGGCTGCCATCTCATAGGCGAGCCGCACCCAGTAGGCACGGTCGGAGGCTCCGTCGCCTAGAGGATTCTCTTGAGCCTTGCCTTGCCTGGCGAAAGCCATAAGCGGCAGCGCTATGACGGCTGCCAAGACGATTAACTTCTTCATCGGGTATAAGGTTTATTTACTTGTCGGCGGTCATCGTTCCCTCTATAGTGAGGCGCACCACCTCCCGCTTTGCGTTGGAGCGCACACTCACAGTCTTTTTGAAATGCCCCGCAGTCTTTCCCTTGCCGTTATAGGTGACTTCGACTGTGCCGCTCTCGCCAGGCTGCACGGGGTCTTTGGTGTAGGTGGCCACGGTGCAGCCGCACGAGGCGTAGGCTTGGTTAATGACGAGAGGGGCGTTGCCCGTGTTGGTGAAGGTGAAGGTGCAAGTCTGCTTGCCGTCCTTCTCGCTGAAAGTGCCGAAGTCGTGCGTGAGCTTGTCGAACTGGATGTCGGCTTGCGGCTCGTCGTCCTGCGCGAAAGCAGTGAGGGAGAACAGGCAGGCGAGAGCTGAGAGTAGTAAGGTGCGTATCATATCTTAAGTGTTGTTGGCGGGGCAAAGTTACAACAAAATACCGTAACTTCGCGCAGTGCTTCAAAGTATGGCAAAGGCGGAGAAGATAATCTTAGGCATCGACCCAGGCACAAACCTTATGGGCTACGGCGTGCTGCGCGTTCAGGGCAGCAAGGCAGAGGCGCTGGCGCTGGGAGTTGTCGACCTTAGGCGCGCCGAGGACAGATACCTTAAGCTGGGGCATATCTTCGCCCGCGTGACAGGCATCATAGCCGAATACCTGCCCGACGAGATGGCGATAGAGGCTCAGTACTGCGGTGTGAACGTGCAGAGCATGCTTAAGCTGGGGCGGGCGCAAGGTGTGGCGATAGCCGCCGCCATAGAGAGGGATGTGCCGATAGCTGAGTACGCCCCCACGAAGATCAAGATGGCGATAACGGGCAACGGCTCGGCGAGCAAGGAGCAGGTGGCGGGCATGCTGCAACGCATCCTGCGCATCGACCCCTCCAGGATGGCTAAGACCCTCGACGCCACCGACGCACTGGCTGTGGCTTACTGCCACTTCCTTCAGATGAAAGCCCCCCAGACGGAGGGCGCGGGCTACCGCTCGTGGAAGGACTTCGCGCAGCGCAACCCGGGGGTGGTTCACGGAGGAGCCTGAAGGATGCGCAATATAATAAGGATAGAGAAAGGCGTGACACGCCACCCCGACAGGCGGATGGCAGAGCCCGTCTCGCTTACGATAAGCCAGGGGGAGCAGATAGCCATCGCGGGAGGCAACGCAGCGGGGAAGTCGAGGCTGGTGGACATCATCACGAGCCGCTTCCCGCTGCTGCTGAACGAGGTGCATTACGACTTCGGAGAAGATGCCTCACCCCTGGCGAGCGACAACCTGAAATACATCTCCTTCCGCGACAGTTACGGCGAGAGCGACGGCGCTTATTACCACCAGCTGCGCTGGAACCACCACGATATCGACGAGAAAACGCCCACGGCGGGCGAGCTTCTGGAGCAGGCTTACCGGCTGTTGCCTGACGGCAATGACGAGCTGCGAGAGAAATTATACCGTATGTTCCACCTCGAGACGCTGCTCGACAAGTACATCATCACGCTCTCGAGCGGCGAGCTTCGCAAGTTCCAGCTGACGAAGGCACTGCTTGGCGCACCAAGAGTGCTTATAATGGACAACCCCTTCATCGGGCTCGACGCTGGCACTCGCCTACAACTTGCGGAGCTGCTCGAGACGTTGGTGAGGGAGACGGGCTTGCTGGTGGTGCTGGTCGTGTCGAGGGAGGACGACATACCGCCCTTCGTCACCCACGTGCTTCCCGTTGAGGGGCTGCGCCTGCTGCCCAAGGTGAGGCGAGAGGACTACAAGCCGAAGGCTCTGCCCGAGCAGGCTCTGCCCGAGCAGTGGCGCAAGTGGATAGAAGACTTGCCGCAGAAGGACATCGCCTCTATGCCTTTCTATCCGCAGAGGGGCGGCGAGATATTGAGCTTCAACAAGGTTACAATAAGCTACGGCAGCCGCACAATCCTGAGGGATTTACACTGGACGGTGAACGAGGGAGAGCGCTGGGCCCTGACGGGCGAGAACGGGGCGGGCAAGAGCACGCTGCTAAGTCTCGTGTGCGCCGACAACCCGCAAGCCTACGCCTGCGATATACGCCTGTTCGGACATAAGCGGGGAAGCGGAGAGAGCATCTGGGAGATAAAGCGGCACATAGGCTACGTGAGCCCTGAGATGCACCGCGCTTACCTGCGCGACATACCCGCCATAGACATCGTGGCGAGCGGGCTGAACGACTCCGTCGGGCTTTACTGCCGCCCGAAGCCTGAGCAGCGGGAGATATGCCGACTGTGGCTGGAGGCTTTCGGAGCGGGCAGCTTAGCGGGGCGCACGTTCCTGCAACTGTCGAGCGGAGAACAGCGCTTGTGCCTGCTGGCAAGAGCCTTCGTCAAAGACCCCGAGCTGCTTATCCTCGACGAGCCTCTGCACGGCCTGGACAACCCGAACCGCCGACGTGTGAAGGAGATAATAGAGACGTTCTGCAAGAGGC
>JAJPZF010000127.1 GCA_021204545.1 Prevotellaceae bacterium | reverse complement strand
GTGTGCCCGCTCAGCTGGAAGTCTACGGCTGCCTTGGCGGAAAGCTCGAGGTTGCGGGGCTGGTGGTCGAGCAGGATGACGTATTTCTCTTTGTCGGCGCTCGCCATAAGTGCCTCGACGCTCTTTCGCCGCGGGTTTGTGCGGTCGTCCCTGCCGACGATGCACAGCCCCTGCCACGTGGCCACGCTGTCCCTGAGGAGTGTTATGCCGGCGTCCTTGTAGAAAGCCTCCGCCTCAGCCTCGCCGCAGTAATACTCGTGGTTGCCAAGGCAAGCGAAGACGGGGGCCTGAAGTCTTCTCAGCTCGGCAGCCATATTCTCCAGGAGGAGCGGCTTCATGCTGCGGTCCACAAGGTCGCCTGCCAGCAGGATGACGTCGGGACGCTCGGCGTTTATCATGTCCACCCACTGGCGGAGCTCGCCCCGTCGTATGTGATAGCCAAGGTGCAGGTCGCTCATCATGAGCAGTCTCACCTGCCGCCCCGCCCTTTTATGTGTGGTGAGCGACAGGCTCTGCCTCGCCTTGTGGTGGTAGTGCACGTTGCCGTAGACGAGCAGCCCGGCTATCACGAGCAGCAGCCCCGCGGTTGTCCACAGGTTGCTTCTTAGAAGCGAGGGCGGCACGAGGCGCAGGAGTCGGAGCAGGTCGAGAAGGAGGAAGGCAAGCACGCAGTAGAGCATCACGATCTGGCTGCTCGTGCCCGTCCTGTAGACGGCGGTGGCGAGGGGCATGGGCAGGCGGTCAAGCCCCCTGCCGACGCTCAGGAAGAGCATGCAGAAGCACAGAAGGAAGACGGCCGGCGCCACAGCCCTCCACGCGCCGGGCAGCGGCAGGAGGCACCACACGTGCCAAAGCATGTAGGCGAGAGCCAGCAGGGGGATGAATAGTAAGAGGAGTCTCCACATAGTCAATATAGTCACTTAGAGCAGCAGCTCGTAGTCCACGACGTCGAGCCACCGCCCGAACTTGCGCCCCACCCGCGGGAAGAGGCTCACCTGCCTGAAGCCGAGCCTGCGGTGCAAGGCGTCGCTCGCCACGTTGCCTCCCGTCACGCACGAGACAAGAGCCTTGCAGCCAGCCTGGCGGCACTCCTCTATCAGCCTCTCCATCAGCCGCCTGCCTATGCCCTTGCGCAGCTGGCCGGGCGCGAGGTATACGGTGGCCTCCCACGTGTGCGCGTACGCCGCCCTCTCCTTCCACAGGTGGGCGTAGCAGTAGCCTCTGAGCAAGCCCTCCTCACAGTCCACGAGGCACGGGAAGGAGGCTGCTATGGCCACGAGCCTCTCGTGCATCTGCTCCACGGTGAGCGCCACGGTCTCGAAGGAGATGTCGGTCTTGAGCACGTAGTGGTTGTAGATCTGCGTTATGGCAGGCGCGTCGTCCGGACGGAAAGCCCTTATCATCTTTACACCATTTGCGGGCGCAAGTTACTAAAAAAAGGCTCGCGACACCACAGCCACCGGCACTAAAGCGCCTCAGGCCCTCGGGGCAAAAACAGCAAGCCCCCTCTTGCTTTTTGCCACGGCAAGCCGTAACTTCGCGCAAAATCCTCAGGAAAGTATGTGCGAGCAGGGAAACATCGAGGCAAGGGAGAGGCGCGGCCTCAACTTCATCGAGCAGAAGATTGAGCAGGACCTCCTGGACGGCAAGAACTCGGGAAGGGTGCAGACACGCTTCCCGCCCGAGCCTAACGGCTACCTGCACATAGGCCACGCCAAGGCCATAGCCCTGGACTTCGGCGTGGCGAGGCGTTACGGCGGCAAGTGCAACCTCCGCTTCGACGACACCAACCCCACGAAGGAAGAGACGGAATACATCGAGAGCATTGAGCAGGACATCCGTTGGCTTGGCTTCGAGTGGGACAACGTCTACTACGCCAGCGACTACTTCCAGGAGCTCTGGGACTTCGCCGTGTGGCTCATACGTCAGGGCAGGGCGTACGTCGACGAGCAGAGCGCCGAGGAGATAGCCCGCCAGAAGGGGACAACCACCTCGCCGGGCGTTAACAGCCCCTTCCGCGACCGCCCCGTGGAGGAGAGCCTCCGCCTGTTCGACCACATGAACAGCGGCCAGGCGCGGCCAGGCACTCTGGTGCTAAGGGCGAAGATAGACATGGCCCACCCCAACATGCTCTTCCGCGACCCTCTCATCTACCGCATAATGAACATCCCCCACATCCGCACGGGTGCAAGGTGGAACGCCTATCCCATGTACGACTTCACGCACGGGCAGTGCGACTATCTCGAGGGCGTCACCCACTCGCTATGCACGCTGGAGTTCGTGGAGCACAGACCCCTGTACGACCTTTTCGTCGACTGGATGAAGGAGTACAAGGGCGAGGCTGGCAACCTTCAGGACAACCGCCCCAGGCAGACGGAGTTCAACAAGCTTAACCTCTCGTACACGCTGATGTCGAAGCGCAACCTCCTCGCCCTCGTCAAGGAGGGGCTTGTCAGCGGCTGGGACGACCCCCGCATGCCCACCCTCTCAGGCCTTCGCCGCCGTGGCTACAGCCCGCAGAGCATCGTGAAGTTCATAGACAAGATAGGCTACACCACCTACGACGCGCTCAACGAGATGGCCCTGCTGGAGAGCGCCGCGAGGGAAGACCTCAACCAGCGCGCCCTGCGCGTCAGCGCAGTGCTCGACCCCGTTAAGGTGATAATCACCAACTACCCCGAAGACAAGGAGGAGGACCTCCTGGCGGTGAACAACCCCGAGCGCGAGGCGGACGGCACTCACACGCAGACCTTCAGCCGCGAGCTCTGGATAGAGCGTGACGACTTCCAGGAAGTGGCGGAGAAGAAGTTCATGCGCCTCGCCCCGGGCAGGGAGGTGAGGCTGAAGAACGCATATATAATAAGGTGCGACGAGGCACACCCCTGCGACAAAGACCGGGAGGGCAACGTCACCACCATCTATTGCGCGTACGACCCTCTCACGCGCAGCGGCTTGCCGGGGGCCGAGCGCAAGATAAAGGGCAAGACACTGCACTGGCTCAGCTGCCGCCACGCACAGAGGGCGGAGGTGAGGCTTTACGACCGCCTCTGGCTCGCCGCGAACCCCCGCGACGAGATGCAGGCCATCCGCGAGGCACAGCAGTGCGATGCCGTGGAGGCAATGAGGCAGATCATCAACCCCGGAAGCCTGCGGGTGCTGACGGACTGCTACGTGGAGCCCTTCGCCGCCACGCAGCCCGCACTGAGCTACCTGCAGTTCCAAAGGATAGGCTACTTTAACGTCGACCCCGACTCAACGCCCCTTCGCCCTGTCTTCAACAAGACCGTGGGCCTGAAGGACAGCTGGCAGAGGCAGAGAGGCTGACCGGCCTTAAGGAAAGAGAAACGCTGATATGGTAAAGTTCCTGATAGGATGGGCTGTATTCCTCGCCTTCGTCTACGGCATCATGGCGCTGGAGGCGTTCGCCTACGGCAAGAAGCGCAGGAGGTTCTTCATCAGCCTCTTCAAGTCGCTAACCGAGGAAGAGTAAGCCGCTTGTAAAGGCTTCCGTAGCCTTGGAGGTGACACTCCCGCTACCGGCAGCAGAGGACAGGTCCGAATAGGCGATACGCAAATTTTATTGTTTTCAGCCAGAAGGCTCAGCCCCGCTCACTTCTGGGCGACGGCGTCCTGGAACTCGCGGCAAGGCTTGAAAGAGGGGATGTAGTGCGCCGGCACCACGAGCGACGTGTTGCGGGCTATGTTGCGGGCAGTCTTCTCCGCCCTCAGCTTAAGGCGGAACGTGCCGAAACCGCGGAGATAGACATTCTCACCCGCTATGACGGCATTCTTGACTGTCTTCATCATCGCTTCGACAACCACCAACGCTGTAGGCTGATCAACACCCGTCTCCTCGGCAATAGCCTTGACCAATTCAATCTTTGTCATACACTTTCTTACCCTGTTTTATGTGCAATCGCGACGCGAAGTTAAACAGATAATCATTAGCCTCCAAACTTTCTGTAAAGTTATTTAGAGGAAAGGGGCAGGAAGAAAGCGTGGAAGAGGACGACGACCACCAAAACCCCTGCGACGATGACCACCTGCCCTTCTGAACAGTTAGTGCACAAGTGCATACCTATATAT
>JAJPZF010000044.1 GCA_021204545.1 Prevotellaceae bacterium | reverse complement strand
AGGTATTACCTCTTTCATCGCAGAGGTATTACCCCTTTGGCGGCAGAGGTATTACTTGAGGCGGCCTACTGCCCGAAGATGATGTCGCAGTATATAGGCACGTGGTCGCTCGCCCCGCCGCTGTAGTGCGTGCCCTTGTACGTGCGGCGGGGGTACCAGCCGCTCTTGGCGTACCAGTCCTGCAGCCAAGGGGCGGTGTAGAGCCTAAGCTTGGGGGCGACCTTCACGAGCAGCGGCTCGGACACGAGGATGTGGTCTATCCAGCTCCACAGCCCTTTGTATCTGTACGTCCCCTCCGCGGGTCGGCGTGACCGTGGGGCAAGGTCTATGACGATGTCTCCCAGCTTTCGGAATATGCGGTCGTGAGGGGCTGCGTTGAAGTCGCCCATAACGAGGAGCCTGCGCCCGCTGCCCAGTGTGTCGAGCAACTCTCGGAGCGTGCGGGCCGCGAGCAGGCGGTTCTTGTCCCCCTTGCGCCCCTGCGTGCGGCTGGGGAAGTGGCATACCACGACGTGCAGCGTGTCTCCTCCTTCGACCAAGCCCCAGGCGTGCAGTATGTCTCGTGTAGGGTTAAGCCCCGCCTCGAGGGACGGCACACGCTTGGCCTCGTAGTCAATCAACTGGAAGCTCTGGGGTTGGTAGAGCAGTGCCACGTCGATGCCCCTGAGGTCGGGGCTGTCGGTCATCACGTATCGGTAGCGCAGCGTGCGCAGGTTGCTTCTCGTGGTCAGGTCGTTGAGGCAGCGGTCGTTCTCCACCTCGCAGAGAGCCACGAGGTCGGGCGGGCTGTCGCCTCCCACAGCCATTATCACCCTCGCCACGTCCCTCTGCTTCTGCCAGTAACGGGTCGGTGTCCACTGCCTCTCGCCTTCGGGCAGGAACTCGTAGTCGTTCTTAAGCGTGTCGTGCTTGGTGTCGAAGAGGTTCTCCACGTTCCACTCCATCACCCTCAGCCTCCTTTGCGCCTTGAGGCTCAGGGGAGTTAGGGCGAGGCAGCAGGTGAGCAGGGGTAGCGTCAGCCTTGCCCGAGCCATAGCGGTCCGTTGCCCTTGCCTATGCTTAAGCCCTTGCCCCGCCTTATCCCCTCCTGCGTCTTGAGCTTGGCGAGGCGAACGCTCTCCGTGAGGCTTAAGCCTGTGGCAAGCAGGGTGGCTATTGCGCTTGAGAGTGTGCAGCCTGTGCCGTGCAGGTTGTGCGTGTCGACGCGTGGCAGGCTGTAGGGCAGTGCCTCGCCGTCCTTGGTGAAGAGCCAGTCGACGGCATCCGTCCCTTCCCCGTGTCCGCCCTTTAGCAGGAACGAAGTGCCGAAGCGTCGCGCGAGCTGCCTGCCAGTGTCGCTGGTCAGAGCCTTAGAGCCAAGCAGGCGCAGTGCCTCGGGGATGTTAGGTGTCACGAGCGTGCAGAGCGGGATGAGCCTCTCCTTGATATATTCTATGCAAGTCTCGTCGAGGAACTGCCAGCCGCTCGTGGAGGCAAGCACAGGGTCGAGGACGGCAGGCACGCCGAGCCTCTCCACTGTCTCGCTCACCGCCTCCGCTATCTCCCGGTTAGGCACGACGCCGATCTTCACCGCGTCGATGCTAAGGTCTTCCACAAGAGCCTCCAGCTGCCTGCGGAAGAAAGGGGCAGGCACTTCCATCACGTCCCTCACCCCGCAGGTGTTCTGTGCGGTGAGGGCAGTGATGGCGGTCGCCCCGTAATGACCGAGGGCGGTGATGGTTTTAAGGTCTTGCTGAATGCCAGCCCCGGCGGAGCAGTCGCTTGCCGCTATCGTTAGTATCGTCCTCACCTCCATGCGTCCCCCAATATCATCGCTCCTCCGAAGCCCATCTCTCGTACCTCCTCGAGCATGCTGAGCCTCACGCCGCCCAAGGCGAACACCCTCTCGTCTATTAAGCCCTCCCGCCTTGCCTTGTCTATCTGCTCGGCGGTGAAGGCCGCGAGGTAACCCCGCTTCGACACGGAGTTGAAGACAGGCGAGAGCGAAACGTAGTCGTACAGTCCCTTCGTCTCCGCCACCTCCTCAATGCTGTGGCAGCTGCGGCTAAGCCTCCCTTGCCATCCTTCGGGGGCTGAAGGGCAGCGTGAGTTAAGGTGCAAGCCCCCTACGCTTTCCCTTAGCCCGAAGTGTTCGTGCAGCGTGAGGCGAGGGTGCAGTTCGCTTGGTATGGCTTGCAGCAAGCGTTCAACCTCCGGGAGGGAGGAGTCTGGCTTGCGGATATGCACAAGGTCAGCCTTGCCCTCGAGCAGCAGAGACGTTATCCTCTCTGCCTCCCCCTGGAAGAAGTTAGGCAGGGTTATGACGACTGTCGTAAACATAAGGTATGGTCGAATGCGGCGTCCCAGTCCTTCCACACTGGCTCCCGCCCCAGCTGCTTCAGGCGTAGAGTGATCTGCTTTGCGGTGCGGCTGTCGGACACGTCGAACTGCTCGAGTGCCTGCGGGTAGGTGTGATAGCCGCCCGGGTTAACCTTCGACTCCGCCGACATTGTCGTAACGCCGAGCGTGCACATATTGTCGCGTATGAACTGCGGCTCGCGGGTGGAGTAGGAGATGTCCACGTCGTGGTCGAAGATGCGCATGGCGAAGGTAGCCTGCGCGAGCTCGCGGTCAGTGACGAGGCAGTTAGGCTCGAAGCCCTCGTTGTGTGCGGGGCGCATTCGGGGGAAGTTGACCGAGTACTTGGTGCGCCAGTATCGCCTCTGCAGGTAGCGCAGGTGGTAAGCCATCATCGTCACGTCCGTGCGCCACTCTTTCTCCAGCCCCAGCAACGCCCCCATGCCTATGCTATGCACCCCCGCCTGCCCCATGCGGTCGAAGCCGTTGACACGCCACTCGAAGTTCGACTTCATCCCCCTCGGGTGGTAAAGCTTGTAGTTCTCCCTGTGGTACGTCTCCTGGAAGCAGATGACGCCGTTCAAGCCGTAGTGCGTCAGCTCCTCGTACTCTTCCGCCTTCAGGGGCATCACCTCAATCTTCACGTTGGCGAAGTGCCGCTTGGCCGTACTGACAGCCATCCGGAGGTAAGGCACGCCAGCCTTCTGGGGGTTCTCTCCCGTCACGAGCAGAATGTTCTCGAACGGGGCGAGCCGCTTTATGGCGAGGCACTCGTCCTCTATCTGCTCTTGCGTAAGTATGGTGCGGGCCATGGGGTTCGTTCGGTGGAAGCCGCAGTAGACGCACGAGTTGGTGCAGGAGTTGGTGATGTAAAGCGGGATGAACATCGACATAGTCCTGCCGAAACGCTCCTCTGTGTAGCGGCGGGAGAGTCTTGCCATCTGTTCAAGGTAAGGCAGTGCGGCGGGCGAAACAAGCGACATGAAGTCGTTCACGTCGAGCGATTTTTTGGCTAAAGCACGCCGAACGTCCGCCTCCGTCTTGCTGGCTATCCGCTCCGTAGTCTCGTCCCAGTTGATGTTTAGCAGTTCGTCTGAGAACATGGTCTATAGGTTTATGGTGAAAGATTGCATTGTCCTGAGGTCTATGGTCCAGAGGCGGTCCGCGAGAGGCTCGCCGTATCCGCAAATCAGCTGTATCACTTGGCTCGCCTCCACGCTGCCGACCACGGCGGGGGTTACCCCAAGCACGTGTTTATCAGCAGGCAGCTTGGCATCCCCGTCAGGGAAAAGCGTGCGATACGTTGCCCTTCCTTTGCACAGCACAGCCACCTGCCCCTCCAGTCCGCGGATGCTGCCGTAGACGTAAGGTTTGCCGAGCCTTTGGCATACGTCGCTGATGAGGTAGCGCGAGGCGGCGTTGTCCGTGCCGTCCGCCACGATGTCGTACTCGGATATTATCCCGTCGGCGTTATCCGGGGAGAGGCGGCAGGGGTGTTCCCTTATCACCACCCCGCTGTTCAGGAGCCTCAGTCTCAGGGCAGCGCAAGCCACCTTGCCCAGTCCCACCTGCCCCTCCGTGAATAGCACTTGGCGGTGCAGGTTCGTGAGGCTCACCACGTCGTCGTCCATCAACCCAAGCGTGCCCACCCCAGCGGCAGTCAGATAGGTCGCAATAGGCGCGCCCAGGCCGCCGCAGCCCACAAGCAGCACCCTTGCCCTTGCGAGCTTCCTCTGCCCCTCCTCGCCTAT
>JAJPZF010000262.1 GCA_021204545.1 Prevotellaceae bacterium | reverse complement strand
AAGCCCTTACGAAGCTCACACCAAGCATTACGACGCACACGACGGGACAGGGAACGTTCGTCAACTTCAACGGCGTGGGAGACGACTACATCCTTATACTGGAGAACGGGAAGCGCATTAGTGGGGACGACCGTTGGAGTAGGCTCAGCGTGAAGAACATTAAGCGTGTGGAGATATACAGCGGTGCGGCAAGCGCCCTCTATGGTAGCGATGCGTTGGCAGGCGTGATTAACATCATCACCGAGGACACTAAGACTGGCGTCGACGTGCAGACATCCTCTAAGGTGCGAAGCAAAGGCAGGCTGGAGGACGACATTAACGTGGACATCTCCAAAGGCAAGTTCTCCAGCTTCACCAGCTATAACCACTCGCAGGCGGACTCGTGGCAGGTGAACCACTACGACGAGTTCGACGAGAACGGCGAGAAGGTATATAAGCTCACGGGCAGACCTATGTCTACCGGCTTCCACAGCAACAATATAACGGAGAGGATGGAGTGGCGTTTCAACGACCAATGGTCTATATACGTGCGGGGCAATATGTACGGCAACGAGACGGAGAGGGATCATAACGCCACTTACTTCAAGCAAAGCACTGCGACTGACCCTGAGACGGGAGAGAAGACTTACACCTACAAGCAGACGACAGCCTACACCTACGACATACTGCACAAGTCTTACACGTACGGCGGAGGGGCAAGGTACACTCCCAACTCGAAGACGCACCTATACCTTGACGTTTACAGCGATAACTTCAGCTCGAAGTACCACTACTGGCAGACCGCCGACAAGGAGAGCTACAAGGAGACCCGCAAACGCACACACTACGTCAACGAGACGCTTAGGGGCATCTTCCGCCTCACTGACTGGAACAAGCTCTCGGCTGGAGGGGAGTTCATTCAGGAATCGTTGAGCAGCCAGAGCGACAATATAGACTTCGAGACGACAAGCACCTACAACCTCTTCGCACAGGACGAGATGCAGATAGCCAAGGGCTTCGAGGGCGTGCTGGGACTGCGCTACACCTACAACAACAACTTCGGGTCAGCCCTTACGCCCAACATAGCTCTCTTCTACCACGTCAAAGGCTTCCGAATGAGGGCAAGCTACGCAGGAGGCTACCGCACCCCTACCCTCTCGCAACTCTACGCCACCGATCAGGCGAAGACGAACTCACGATACACCCTCAACAACACCTCGCTTAAGCCAGAGAAGAACAACTTCCTCAACTTCAACCTCGAGTACAGCAACAAGTGGGCAAGCCTAAGCGCGACGGCTTTCGTCAACAGGATAAGGGACATGATCAACTACCGCACCATGACGGAGGAAGAGATAGAAGGCAGTGCGCTCCTTAGTGCCATACGCGACGACGGCTGGTCTACCATACGTCAGAGGGACAATATAGATAAGGCTAAGCTGCGGGGGTTCGCGGCCAACGTCAAGTTCCTGTTACCCCAAGGCATCACGCTTGGGGCAGGCTACACCTTCACCAACTCTGAGGCGAAGACGAAGACACTAAACACCAAGACCCAAGAGTACGAGGTGGCGACAAGCCCCGTCGATAAGTCGGTGCGGGATGTCTTCAGCGTCATCGCCATGTGGGACAAGGGATTCCGCAACTATCACCTTAACGTCTGCCTGAACGGACACCAGCAAGGAAGAAGGTACTCCAGCACTTACGGCTACGCCGACGGCTACGGGCAGTGGGACTTGTCCACGAAGCACACCTTCACGCTCGACAAGCTCGTCGTTGAGCCTTCCGTCGGCATAGAGAACCTGTTCAACCAACGGGACACCTCCCCCTGGCGCTCTAACTTCTCGACCATCAACCCCGGGCGTTCGGGCTTCGCCAGCCTCGCCTTGCGTTTCAAGGACTAACGGGAGGGCATGATCTACGTCATAGGTATAGGGCCAGGCAGCGCAGGGGACATCACCCAGGCAGCCATCGAAGCCCTGCGGAAGAGCGATGCCGTCGTCGGTTACAAGCCCTACTTTCAATACGTGGAGCCTTACATTCGTCCCTCCGCCCGGCGCGTCGATACGGGCATGAGGCACGAGGTAGAACGCGCGGAGCAGGCGTTCCGCCTTGCCGAGGAGGGACAGGTAGTCAGCGTCATCTCAAGCGGAGACGCAGGCATCTACGGCATGGCTTCGCTCATCCTTGAGATGAAGAGGCAGAGGGGCGGCGGCGTTGACATTGAGGTCGTGCCGGGCATCTCGGCTTTCCAGAAGGCGGCCTCACTATTGGGCGCTCCCATCGGCCACGACTTCTGCGTCATCTCCCTTAGCGACCTCATGACCCCTTGGCGTATTATAGAGAAGAGGATAGAGACGGCTGCCGAGGCTGACTTCGTCACCGTGGTCTACAACCCTCGCAGCGAGTCGCGCTACTGGCAGCTCGAACGCCTCAAGGAGCTCTTCCTCCAGCATCGTTCGCCGTCCACAGCCGTGGGCTTCGTCAGGCAGGCGGGAAGGGAAGGGCAGAAGGTAGTTGTCACAACCCTCAAGGACCTACGGACGGAGCAGGTGGACATGTTCACAGTCGTCGTCATCGGCAGCAGTCAGTCTTACCAGTGGCAAGGCACCCTCATCACCCCTCGTGGCTATTACCATGAGGAGGCGCTGCCCGAGGAAGCCGTCGGCCAGAGCATTATGCGCCGCTCGTTCCATACCATCATCGGCGAGCTGCGCCAGCCTGACCTGCCGTCATGGAGGCTTTGGCCCTTGCTCCACGTGGTACATACCACCGCCGACTTCGATATGGAGAACCTGCTGTGGACCACCGAACGTGCCGTGGAGAGGCTGTACGACGGGGTGAGGAAAGGGGATATAACGACCATCGTCACCGATGTAAGTATGGTGGCGAGCGGCATAAGGAAGGGCGCGCTGCAAAGGCTTGGGGTGGAGGTCGTCTGCCTCATCAATGACCCGCGGGCGGCGGAGATGGCTCACGAGCTCGGCATCACACGGGCGCAGGCGGGCATCCGCATATCGGCGCGGCAACATCCCTCAGCCGTCTTCGCCATCGGCAACGCACCTACCGCCTTGCTCGAGCTCTGCGACCTCGCGCGCAAGGGCCTGTGTACCCCTTCGGGCATCATTGCCGCACCCGTCGGCTTCGTTCACGTTGAGGAGAGCAAGCACGCGGCGAAGACCCTTCAAGGCATCCCTATGCTGCTCATCGAGGGGCGCAAGGGAGGCAGCGCCATCGCCGCCACGTTGGTCAACAGCATCCTCACGTATGACGACGCGCCGAGCCTCAATCCTGGCAGAGACCTTTAGCACCCTACGATGACGAGCTGCACTATCATAGGCCTCAGCGACGCACCAAGGCAGACGCTCCCCAAGGAAGCCCGTGAGGAGATCCGCCGCTCAAAGGTCTTCTCCGGCGGCGTCAGGCATAGGGGCCTCGTCGAGCATATCCTACCCGCGGGGGCGCGCTGGATAGACATCACGCCGCCCCTTGGGGACGTGTTCGCCCGTTACGACGGGGAGGAGCACGTCGTCATCTTCGCTTCGGGCGACCCTTTGTTCTATGGCTTCGCCGCCACCGTCAAGCGTCGTCTGCCCCAGTGCCGCATAAAGGTCTTCCCCACGTTCAACTCGTTGCAGACGCTCGCCCATCGCCTCTGTCTTCCCTACAGCGATATGAGGGCGGTGTCGCTCACAGGCAGAGGATGGGACGCTCTCGACGAGGCTCTTATCCTGCGCGCACCGCTTATCGGCTGCCTCACCGACCCTGAGAAGACCCCCGACGCCATATATGAGAGGATGCACAGCTTCGGCTACGACAACTACACCATGTACGTCGGCGAGCGCCTCGGCAATGCGTCGGAGCGGG
Source organism: Prevotellaceae bacterium (assembly GCA_021204545.1). Taxonomy (GTDB): domain Bacteria; phylum Bacteroidota; class Bacteroidia; order Bacteroidales; family Bacteroidaceae; genus Physcousia. The sequence goes on along the minus strand of JAJPZF010000262.1, from coordinate 269 downwards.
TGCGCCTGCACGTAACGGGGGCGACGGCGTACGCCAGTCCCAACTGCGTCATCTGTTCGATGACCGAGCCACGCCCTCGCCTCTTCGGCTTGCCAGACAACGAGTTCTCGCTGCTGGACGGACGGGAGGCTATGATAACGAAGATGCCTATCCGCTTGGCCACGCTCTCGGCTCTCGGCCTGGGCTCCCGCACGTCGCTGTGGGACATAGGGTTCTGCACGGGCAGCGTGAGCATCGAGGCGAGGCTGTCGTTCCCTCGGGTGAGGGTC
>JAJPZF010000272.1 GCA_021204545.1 Prevotellaceae bacterium | reverse complement strand
GGTTACCGTTGATGTTGAACTCCCAACCGTTGTTCTTCATGTTGCCCACGTTCTTAACAGCCAGGGAGGAGTAACCCGTGCTGCTCGGTATGCCGGCGTTTTCCATAAGCATATTGGTCGTGATACGCGAGTAGAGGTCGAGGGTCATGGTGAGACGGTCGTCGAGGAAGCCAATGTCGAAACCGAGGTTGTATGAGGTAACGTACTCCGGCCCGAGGCTTGTCAGCTTCAGTCCGCTTGCGTTCATCGAGATGACGTTGTTGTAGGTAGAACTCGTCGTGTACTTGTTCATATACAGGTAGTCGTCTGTCGGCTGGTTACCTACACGACCCCAACCCGGACGGATGGAGAGCATCGACAACTTAGCCTTGTCCCTCGCCTTCTCCATAAAGTTCTCGTCGACAATGTTCCAACGTGCGGAAACGGCCGGGGAAGCCACCCAACGCTTATCGGGACCGAACTTCGTCGTGCCGTCCATACGCAGTGTGCCGTCGATGGAGTACTTGCTCTTCCACGAGTAGTGACCGCTGAAGAGGTACATCATGCTGCGCCACTGTCCGTAGCCTGAGGACATACCGCTTATCAAGCCGCCAGCCGACGGAGAGGAAACTCCAGAAGGCAGACGATAGGCAGTCGTGCTTTGACTGCTGTTGCTGCCGCTCGTCAGCTCGAAACGCCCTAAGAGAGTCATGAAGTTATCCTCATTCTTGAACTTCGGTATGTAGTTCAGGGAGTGACGTGTGGTGAAAGAGAGGCTCTTCGCACTGTAGCTGTAAGATGTGTGAGTGTCGAGGTAGTTTGCGGTGCTCAGCTCACGTGGATAATCCTTGTCGTCGTACTCGTTGCTGACATTGATGTAAACCACGCCATTGTAAGTCAACTGATGCTGCGTGTCGTCCAAGCCGAGGAGCTTATACTCCAGCTCAAGCTTCGGAGCCAGGTTATAGGTGCGCTGGCTGTACTTCGCCAATTTTGCGCTTGCCACGATGTTAGGCATCGCCACCTGGTCGTCAAGCTTGGACGTCCCGCCTGCGGCGCTTTGCAGCATATAGTAGTAGTCACTGCTCTGCACACCGTTCTCATACTCGTAGTACGGGGAGAGGTTAGGCATCTTCATGTATGCGTTTGAGAGCAGGTCGTCGTAGTTGCGGTCGTTGTCCGTGTAGGTCAGAGAGAAGTCGGACACGATCTTTATCCTGTCGTTCACGTAGTAGTCCAACGCCATACGGGTGGAGAAACGATCCATCACCTGCTTGATGATAGTACCGGTCTCGTGGTCGTAACCACCGCTCACGCGGAAGAGCGTCTTCTCGTCACCGCCCGTCACGCTGATGTAGTGGTTCTGGCGCAGACCTGTCTGCGTGACAAGGTCAACCCAGTCGGTGTTGTTATCATACATATAAGCCTCAGAGAAGCCGGAATAGTCGTAGTTCAACTCTGGAATATTGCCGTCGTCGTCGCTCAGACGAGGGTTGAAGTAAGCTTCCTTCAGCATCATCGTGTACTGGTCGCCAGTGAGAAGCTTGATGCCAGAGGGCTGGTAGGTGGCAGTAAGCTTGCCAGAGTAGGAGACCCTCGCCGGCCCACGAGAGCCACGCTTTGTGGTGATCTCTATGACACCGTTCGCACCACGAGTACCCCAGATTGCCGTTGCCGACGCGTCCTTCAGCACACGGATACTCTGAATATCCTCGGTGTTCACCTTCAGCAACTCGGCGAACTTCTCCTCCGTAGCCGTAGCCACATCGAAGTCTGTCTGGTCCACATCAGTCGCAATGTCACCATTGACGACGATAAGAGGCTCGTTGGTTGTCAGGGTAGACACGGTGGAAGCACCACGCAAGCGCATCTGCGAGCCTGCGCCAAGGTTACCGGAGTTCGCCACAATGTCCAAACCCGCGATACGTCCCTGAAGGGCTTCGTCCACTGAGGTGATACCCAGTCCCTCGAACTCCTTCGCGTCGATGCCCTGCGATGAGAAGCTGACCTCACGCTCAGGTATCGCCAAGCCGCTGGTCTTCGTCACCTTCTTGGCTGTGACGTTCACTTCCTTCATCTCCTTCACGTCGGCAGACATATTGATTTTATATACCTGCTTGGTGATTGGGGAGATGGTCTCCGTCTTCATTCCCACGCAAGAGATGACGAGTTTGTTACGCTTCGCGTCTTTCAGGTTCATGGTGAAGTTACCGTTGCCATCCGTCACAGCGGCGTTGACCGTACGGTTACTGGGGTCCACCTCTTTCACTTGCACGCCCGGCAGCTCGCCAAACTCATCGGAGATAGTGCCACTGACGCGTGTGATTTGCGCGCTGACCACATTAGCCAAGAGCGCAAACATAATAAATAAGGTATATCTTAGCGTTTTCATTTGCCCTTGTGTTTAACAGATGTATCAGATTGATAAGAAGCCTGCAAAGTAGCCCAGTAATCAATTATCTTATAAGCGTTCGTATAGTCATCGGGGTTGAACGCCCAGTCTGGACTTGGGAACAGCGGCTGGTCAATCTGGTGGATGACAGCGTAGGACGAAGAGTATATCTCAGCACAGGAGGTGCCGGTCAGGCTCGACCCGTCGAAGTAGTACTGGCGGGTCAGCACGTTTGCCAGGCCTTGGCTCTCTTTGCTTGCGTAGACTGTGCGCACGTTGTTGCAGTTGTCAGTCACCTTCATGTCGCCACCCAGGGAATAGTCGACATACACCTTCACGAAACGTGTGGTCGCGGTGTCGAGGCAGGCGGTCTCGAACACTGAGTTGCTGTACTCCTCTCCGTCGAGGTAAACCGAGTTGTCTTGGATGTGGTAGTTCACGAAGTTGTTGATGACATACGTCATATCCGTTATGTACTGTTGCAGTGTAGCCTCGTCCTCAGTCCACTGTGTCGCGTCAGCTTCCGACCAGGCAATGGCATCGGAGTGGCCGTCTATGGCATTCTGCAGGTTGTCCACGTCGTCCCACGTCGGCAGCAAGTGAGCGTCTATCAGAGCCTGCACAGATGCGTTGGTCGGCACGTAGATGGTGTAGTTGTAGTTGTTGAGGCTGGTTATGCAGCGGTCCATCGTGGCGTGGGAGCCGTCGGTGGTTGCTACGATGCTCATACCGTCAAGCAGCTCGGCGAATGTGCCGAACTCGTCGGCCTTGGTGCTGTCGTTAAGTGCGGCCCACGGGCTGGTGAAGGTGCTCATGATGGGCTCTTCGTCGACGATATAGCTGGAGCCGTTACCTTCCTCGCTCTTGTCGAATATCTCCTCCACGGGGATGTAGTAGCCGCGCTCATACTGGAAGCTGCCTGCAACGCCAGTCACCGTGCTGCCGCTCCACTGCACGACAACGGGACCGCCGTCCTTGTTGGAGTAGAACCTCTGCCCCGGTGTGAACACGCCGATTGCCAAGGAGCTGTTGAGAATGTCCTTGAAGTGGTTGAACACGTCGCCATCGCTCGTTGCGCTGGTGGACGGTGTGGTGGCGTAGAGGCTTGATGTTATGTTACCCCTGCCGTTGCCGCGGGTGGTGAGGTCAGTCCAGTCAACCAGCGGTGCGGTGGCTGCTATGTAGCCCGCGTCGTTGATGTAGAACTGGTAAGCCACGGCTGTGCTTACTCCAGTGGTGCTCGTCCTGTTGTAGGACACAGGGTCGTAGTAGTACTGCAAAGCGTTGTCGGTGGGGATGATGAAGCTGTACTTGCTGCCCATATTATTAAGGTATGCGTAGAAACCTTCACCGCCTGCCACCTTGTTATCGTTGCTTATGACTGTGTAAGTAAGGTAAAGGTCGTCGTTGGCGCGGATGACGCAGGGGTAGAACACGCTGACATACTCTGGTGCCACATACACCTTGTTGGTCTTATATATCACACCATTGCAGGCCCACAGCACGGAGTCTATGTCCGCCTTCTCTACTCCCATAGGCTCTGCCGCTGTGTTGTTGATGCTGGCGAACTGGCTTGGGATGGCTGACTTCAGGCTCGTCAGCATGGTGTTCTGCAGCAAGGGCAGGACAACCTCGTCGGGCGCGTTCTCCCATGCATCGTCGCCGCCATAGCGCTCTGCCAGATCGCTGCCGTCGCCGTGCAGATAGTCTATCATGGCGTCGTCGGTGGGCACGAGCA
>JAJPZF010000148.1 GCA_021204545.1 Prevotellaceae bacterium | reverse complement strand
CAGCCACAAGGAGAAGTTGGACAGATGGACATCCATTATGCGCATAGGGTATGTCCAAGTGTCCAAGTGGCAAACTCTCCCCCTGCTGCCAGAAAAAGGAAAGCCGCCCTGTCCTCCAGGGACCGCAGGCGGCGTTACTGAACTGAAACGGGATCAATTGTTCATTGTCCGTTCATATATATATGAACGAACGAACTACTGAACAATCCCATCTTGAACTCTTTCATTCAGATATCACAGGGAAATCTCTCTCTGATATGTATCTCTGCATGTTCCCCTGTGGCTGCCAGACGGACAGCGACAGAGGAAATTGTTCAGTAGTCCGTTCACTTACGTGTATAGGGTACTGAACAATGAACAAACACAAGTTAACCAATCAAAAAAAAAACAGTTATGACACAAACAAAAGAGAGACAGTATCTCTACCGGCTTGACCGCTCGGACCGCAAGCACTTTCTCCACATCAACCAGCTGACGGGCGAGCCGCCCTGACCCTCCTCACTCCCCCCGGGGGGAGGCGGCACAGTCCTCGTCTGCCCGCAGCTGGTAGACCTTGCTGGGGGTCTTTCTCTTCAGCACGTCGAGCTCGAACTCCACGCCCGGTATGACGCCATGACCGCGCCATGTCTTGGCTCACGCATCGCTATGTTTGAGCCTGCGACTGCGGCATCATTCCCCCGCGGACGCACTGTCTTTTGCTTGACAGACGCGCGAGGCATCAGATCGCACATAGCTAAGAAAAGCCCCAACGGGGCTACATTTGCGTAGCCGGGGTCAGGCGATTTGTTGGCGACAGCAAGCCCCTCTGACGCAGTGCCCGGAACGGGACTCGAACCCGTACAGCCGCGAGGCCAAGGGATTTTAAGTCCCTCGTGTCTACCGATTCCACCATCCGGGCAGCCTTTCCGAGGCGCGAAGTTAATGCATTCCTTCGGGATTGGTGTAAGGAGGCGGCAGGGAAATCGCTCGTCAGTTGTTGATGGTCAGCACGTCGTTTCCGTAGTAGACGCGGTAGCGGTAGAGTGGGCGGAATGTCTCGAAGCCGTAGGTGTTGTTTCCCTCGCTGCTGACGATGCCCTGGTTGTTGAGGTTGTAGGTGAGGTCGCAGGCTGCGCAGTGGGCGTATCCTCCCGTCTGCAGGGTGAGCGCCTTGGTAACGGAGCGGTTGACGTAGCAGTTACTGCATGCGAGGTCGTAGCAGGTAACGATGGAGTAGTCGTAGCCCAGCTCGGGCATGTTGGGCAGTCCGAGCAGGAAGCCGCAGAGGCCCATGTAGAAGCCCGTGTAGCCGTAGAGGGCGGTCTGCAGGGCCTCGTCGGTGGTGGTGAGGTTGGTGAAGAGGAACTTGCCGTTCTTGAGGGTTATGGTGCACCACTCCCCCTGGCTGTTGCAGCTGGTGTAGAGCACGGGCATGCTGGTGACGGGCGTGTAGGAGAACTTGGCGGGCAGCGAGCTGAAGGTGCTTGTGGTGAGGCTGTCGGAGCAGCCTATGCACAGGACCGCCGAGAGGGTGAGCAGCAGCCTTCGGAGGCTCATTCGCCGAGCAGTTTGCGCTCCGCCTGCTCTGCCTTGTGGAAGTTGAAGCCGCTCCAGAGGCTGTCCATCAGCGAGGCTATCTGCTTGTTGCAGAGGTTGCCGATGCTGCCCTCGTGGGTGTGCCTCACCTCCCTCACGGGCTTGAAGTCGCCGCTCTCTATCTCCATAGCCACCCGTTTGTAAGCGTCACGGAAGGGAACACCTGAGGCTGCGAGGCGGTTCACCTCCTCCACGGAGAAGATGAGGTCGTAGCGTGGGTCGCTGAGTATATCCTTGTTTATCTGCATGCGGGTGATGATGTAGGTGGTCATCCTGAGGCAAGAGCGGAGCTCGCTGAAGGCAGGCATGAACACCTCCTTGATGAGCTGTAGGTCGCGGAAGTAGCCGCTGGGCAGGTTGTTCATTATCAAAGTGATTTGCTGGGGCAAGCCCTGTAGCTTGTTGCACCTTGCCCGTATCAGTTCGAAGACGTCGGGGTTCTTCTTATGTGGCATTATGCTGCTGCCCGTGGTGCATTCGCGGGGCAGGCGTATGAAGGCGAAGTTCTGGCTGTTGAAGAGGCAGGCGTCGAAGGCAAGCTTGGAGAGGGTGCCTGCGACGGAGGCGAGTGCGAAGGCTACGTTACGCTCCGTCTTCCCCCTGCCCATCTGTGCGTAGACCACGTTATAGTCCATCGACTCGAAGCCGAGCAGGTCGGTGGTCATCTGCCGGTTGAGGGGGAAGGAGCTGCCGTACCCTGCCGCGCTGCCCAGGGGGTTGCGGTTGGTCATGCGGTAGGCTGCCTGAAGGAAGAGCATGTCGTCCACGAGGCTCTCTGCGTACGCCCCGAACCAGAGGCCGAAGCTGCTCGGTGTCGCCACCTGCAGGTGTGTGTAGCCTGGCATCAGGTCTGCCTTATGGCGTTCGCTCTGCTCCTGTAGTCCCCGGAACAGCTCCCTTATTTCCTCCGCCACGAGGCGCAGCTGTTGTCGGGTGAAGAGCTTAAGGTCGAGCAGCACCTGGTCGTTACGGCTCCTGCCGCTGTGTATCTTCTTGCCCACGTCCCCGAGGGTGCGGGTCAGCATCAGCTCCACCTCAGAGTGCACGTCCTCCACGCCCTCCTCTATCACGAACTCGCCCCTCAGAGCCATCCCGTGTATTCCCCTTAGTTCCCTCAGCAGAAGCCTCAGCTCATCCTTTTGCAGCAGGCCTATGCTCTCGAGCATCGTGATGTGCGCCATGCTGCCCAGCGTGTCGTGAGTGGCGAGCAGCACGTCCAGCTCACGGTCTTTGCCCACGGTGAACGTCTCTATCTCCTTGTCCACGTCGTAGCCCTTGTCCCAGAGTTTCGGCATTGTCCTGACTATATTAATAAGGAAGCGCCGCCAGCGTGTCCGCCAGCCTTTCCACGCCGTCTTGTATCTTCGCCTTCAGCATCTGCCGCAGGATGAGGTTAAGCTCAGCCCCAAGCGTCAGCTTCATGGCACAGCCGCGCTCTCCCTCGGGCAGCAGTTGTATCCACAGGCAGCCTGCGATGGGGCTGCCCTCCGTCTCACACTTCACGAGCTTGGGCTCCTGCCTTTCGACGACCCTCAGCGTCACCGTCCCCACGGGCGGCACCTCAGTGGTCACAGTGTCCCTCGTCAGCCGCATCCCCTCCACGAGGCTCGCCGTCCGCTCCAGCTGCTCGGGTGTTACCTTGCCCTGCGCCTGAGCCGTAAGCCGCTCCCTAAGCGTCGGGTCATTCATGCGCTCCCTAAGCGTCTCGAGGCTCGTCATGTCGCTTAGCCTTGCGTACACGCTCTCTATGGGGTACGCCAAATGCTTAACACCGCTCTCGTACTTCGTCATGCCTTGGGCGTCCAGCTCTCCGGGGCTTTGCGCCACTCGTCCAGCACGTTGATGTCCCTTTCCTTAATATACCCGCTCCTCACGGCCTCGCGCACCACGGCGTCGTAGTCCGTCAGTGTGAGCAGCCTGACCCCAGCCTTGCGGAACGCCTCCTGGGCAACGGGGAAGCCGTAGGTGTAAGCCGCTACCATCCCCACCACCTCACAGCCGTCTTGCCTTATCGCCTCAACTGCCCTCAGGCTGCTGCCGCCCGTGCTTATCAGGTCCTCCACGACTACCACCTTCATGCCAGCACGTAGCTCCCCCTCGATAAGGTTCTCCAAGCCGTGGTCCTTGGGCTTACTGCGGACGTAGACGAAGGGTAGGGCAAGCGCGTCGGCCACCAGTGCGCCCTGCGCTATGGCACCGGTAGCTACTCCCGCCACGGCCTCAGCCTCGGGGAACTCCTCGAGGACGAGCCTCGTCAGCTCCGTCTTGACGAACGCGCGAAGGCGGGGGTAGGACAGCGTCTTGCGGTTGTCGCAGTAGAAGGGCGACTTCCAGCCGCTTGCCCAGGTGAACGGGTTGTTAGGTTGCAGCTTCACGGCCTTGACATTGAGCAGCTTCTCGGCGAATATGTCCTGCAGGTTCTTCATGTCAGTGAGTGTTGTTCGTGGCGCGAAGGTAGCGCAAGTGCGGGCAATAAGCAAGGGGCGGGCGTGATTTAAGTATAGTTCCCGCAAAAGGGGTAATACCTCTGCGGCAAAAGGGGTAATACCTCTGCGGCC
>JAJPZF010000011.1 GCA_021204545.1 Prevotellaceae bacterium | reverse complement strand
CCGCCGAGATCCGCGCTGCCGCCGACGAGGTTTCCGCCGGATATGTAGCCGCCGATCTCCACCTCGCCCGGAACGGTCCCGGAGACGTCGCCCGCGCTCTCGGCGGTTGTGACGGCCTCGTCCCCGTCCGTGAGGATCTGGACGGTCCATTTCACGCCCGCGCGGCTGTAGAACGATCCCTGATATGAAACTCCCCACGCCATGTCAGCTGCGATTTGTCCGGCTGTTGCGCCGGTTCAGAACTCCGACCAGATTGGATCCCTTGATCCTGAACTCGACCTCGCCGCCGTTCCCGTTACTGTTGTCCATCATGTCCTGAAGCCTGTCGAGCGGGGCGATGACCTCCGGGTTGGATGTGGCGCCGCTGTACTCGCCGACCATGGCCAGCGTCGGCCCGGTGGCGATGCCGCCCGAGGCCAGCTTCGGAAGGCTGACGAGGGTGGCTATCATGGCCGCGATGCTCGCGGCGGCCAGCGCGATGCCGACGAAGGGGATCGCCGCGTGCGCGTTGGCTATCTTCGCGGCCGCGTCGGTCATCTGCTGTGTGGCGTCCGTCTCGGCGGCGTCGCCCTCCAGCTCGGAGGAGGCGGCGTTGCTGACCGCCGAGGCGGCGGTGATCGTGGCGTTGGTCGCCGTGACCGTGGTCTCCTGCGTCTTCGCGGCGGCGTGCGCCTTGCTGGCCTCGGTCATGGCCTGGATGATGGAGACCACCTGCTGCACGCCCTGGAAGACGGAGAGGAAGGTGTCGATGAGGGCGGTGATCTTCTCCCAGACCGTGCCCTCCCCGCTCAGCGTCTCGGTGAGGTCGCTGATGCTGGACGTGATGCCCTTGGTCGAGCTCCAGAGGCTGGAGAAGGACTTGTCGGCCTTCGCGGTCCTGGCCGTGAGGTCGTCCGTCTCCTTGCCCGCGTTCCTTATCGCGTCGGCCATCTCCTGCCAGGCCTCGATCTGCGCGTTTATGTCGGCGGCGTTCTCGGCCGTGGCGTCCTGAAGGGCCGCCTGCCAGTACTTGATGTTCTCGGTGATGCCGGCGAGCGTGGTCGCCTGCTCGTCCAGCTTCGGGCCGGTGCTCTCGACCTCGTCCTCCACCGCGTCGGCGTTCTCCTGGACCTCGTCGGTGGCGCTCTCGATCGCCTTCTTCATCTCCTGCCAGTGGGCTATCTGGTCATTGATCGCGCCCGCGTTCTCGGCGGTGCAGCTCTCCAGCTGCTTCTGGAGAATCGAGATGTTGTCCGTCACCTCCCTGAGTGTCTTGGCGTCGTCCGTCCACGTCGGGCCGGTGCCCGTGGACGAGGTCGCGGCGGGCCTGTAGCCCGCGTACTTCTCCTCCAGCGCGGAGGTGTCGGTGGAGCCGGAGGATGCGGCGGGCGCCTCGCCCGTGTCGGCGGGAACCTTGTCCTGCCATCCGATCAGCTTCTTGAACCAGTCGACCGCGATCTTCAGCTTGTCGATGATGAACTCCAGCGCCTTGCCGAGGGTGTTCATGAGCGCCTCGGCCAGCGGCTTGACCGCCTGCCATAAATTGTTGACCGCGTTGCGGAAGCCCTCGCAGTGCCTGTACGCCTCCACCACCGCCGTGACGAGCGCGGCGATCGCCGTGACCACGATGCCGATGGGGTTGGCCTTGAAGGCCGCCCCGAGGGCCTTGAAGCCCTTGGTGAGGGTCGTGATGGAGGTGAAGGCCTGCCCGCTCTGCGCGGCCAGCGTGACGAACGGCGCGGCCCCGCTGACCAGGCCGCCGACCTTCTCCTTGATGTCGCTCAGCTGGTTGGCCAGCTGCGCCTGCCTTCCCGAGTCCGTCTGCGCCAGCTGCGCGTTCATGCCGCCCACGTTCTGCTCGATCACCGAGCAGAGCATCGCGGCCCGCTCGGACTCGTCGCCGTACTGCATGACGCTCTTCTGCGCGTCGGTGAAGGTGATCCCCATCCTCTCGAGGGAGGTGGTCGACCCCTCCATGGCCTTGCCCATCGCCTTGGCTATCGTCTCCGCGTCGCCCGTGGTGGCGTTCAGCCCGTCCTGCTGGGCGATGAGGTCATTCATGGCCGGCAGCAGGGTCTTGATGCTGTCGGTCGTGCAGAGGAAGGTGGCCATCTGCTGCGCCCCGCTCAGCTGCACCTCGTCGCCTATCACGCCGAGGCTCTGCTGGGCGGCCGCGAGATCCTTGATGGACTGGATCTCGGAGTCGGTCGCCTTCATGCGGTTGGTCATCACCGTGGCCAGTTTGGTCTCGGCGGCCTCCTGCACGGCGTAGGCGGCGGAGAGGTCCTTCACCATCCCCGCGAGGCCGGAGAAGGCGTCCGCCGCCGCCCTGACCGAGGTGGCCAGCGCGGCGAAGTTGACCGTCGAGGCCTTCAGCTGCTCGGCCTGCTTCACGGCCCCAGTGACGGCCTTCTTCAGTCCGTCGGCGTCGCCGGCCAAAGCCTTGAAGCCGCCGGTGTCGCCGTCCAGCCTGAAGGTGATGCTGATCGTGGACTTTCCCGCCATGGTAACTACTTAGATGTTTTTATGTCATTTGCGCCCGTTTCCGGGTGTTCGTATTTCCGTCTTAAAAGCTCGAACCGCTCCCGGTTCTGTTGCGGACTCCTCTCGGGCCCCTTGCGGGCCGTCGCCTTATCCCACGGAAGCGGCAGGAGCCGTTTCGGTTGTATCCGTTTCCTGAGGTGAGGCTGGATGACTATCGCCGCCGCGAGCCTCGTCCTCTCCCAGTTGTCCTTCAGATCGTTCTCCCGCATCCGGGACCACTGCCCGGCCACCGCGTCGAACTCCCCGAAGGTGAGCCGGCAGAAGTCGTCATAGGCCATGCCCATGCACCCCATCGCCAGCCCCAGAAGATCCAGGATCCCCGGCGGGCTCAGCTTTTTTTTTGCCCGTCCGCCGGTTCCCCGGCCTCGTTTCCCGCCGCCATCGCGGCCACCCACTCCTCGGCCCCGTCGATGTCGACGCAGTCCGCGAAGTCGTCGAGGGTGTAGCTGAACTCGATCCCGTCGTGCCGGCACGCGCTCTTCACGCAGCACCAGACGTACGAGATGATGTCGGAGACGCCGCCCTCGGTGAGGGCCCCGATCTCCTTTCCGGTCGTCCTCTTAAAGAGAAGGGCCGCGCCCATCGTCTGCCGAGCAGGATAGGAGCGGCCCTCTACTGTTATGGTGAACTCAGCCGCCATCGCCCCGTCAGTTCTCGGTCACGCCGGAGGTGTCGATGTCGACCTCCCCGTCGTTCTCCAGGTCGATGGTGTAGGTGCTGTCGTCCTCGGCCGGCGACGTCTCCACGAGAGACGTGATCACGAAGGATCCGCTGGCGTAGGGCTTGGTGTCGTTCTCCCTCTCGAAGGCCTTGACCTCGACCGAGGCCGCGCCCTTCCACGCCGCGAGCAGCTCCTTGAAGCCGCTCTCGGTCTCGTCATAATGGCGGAAGCCCTCGGCGCTGATGGAGACGCTGAGACCGCTGACGCTCTTCTCCTTCCAGAGGCCCGCCGTGCCCACGGCCTTGGAGGCCACCGGCTTGACGGCGCGGTCCTTCGTCTCGGAGCTGTAGGTCAGCGTGTGGGTGGAGCAGTGTCCGACCGCCTTGCCGCCTATGAGGAGCAGCAGGTCGGAGCCGTTGACGTAACCAGATTTCGCTGTTGCCATTGTCTTTTATCTGTTTTGATGTTGTTAAATTCTTACGGTGAATGTCAGATACTGCACGTAGCAGCCGTCGCCTATGTTCTCCGTGGCGTCGGTGAGGTGGCAGGAGCGGATCCTGAAGCCGTTCCCGTCCGGCTCCGTCTGGAGTCCCTCGAGGGCGTCCCTCACGGCCTCGGCCAGGTCGACCGACCCGGCGTACGAGGCGGCGTAGCACGCGACCTCGATCTGGGCCGTGTCGGCGGGCCTTCCGGTCTTGACCGCCTGGCTGTCGAGGCCCTGGCGGCTGTACGCTATGTACGGCAGGACCGCCGCGTCCTCGACCACGACCGGGAAGATCTTCGACGTGACCGCCGAGACCCCCTCGTCGGAGGCCAGCACGTTTCGCAGGATCTCGCCCGCGCTGAGTATGCTCTTATTTGCAGCCATATTTCTGCGCAGTCTTGTAGACGCTTTCTCTGATCATTTCGTGAAGCCCGTCGGTGACGGTGCCCTCGACCTGGGACGCGGT